>CAVHKB010000182.1:0-5086 GCA_963636305.1 Prevotella sp. P5-108 | reverse complement strand
CCCCTCAATATATCAATGTTATTTGGCTATTATTTGATTGTTATTTGTTTATTATTTGCCCGTCGTTTGTAACTTCGTTTAGGCTAACTGTAGAGCCATAGCGTGCTATGGCTCTCAACTCCCTTTCGCAGGTAAAACAATATGTTCCCCTCTTACCTCCACACTCTTCCTCTTAACAAAACTCTGTATGTTAATTATTAATTGTTAATTTTTTCTCTGCATGTTAATTGTTAATTGTTACCTGTTAATTGTCATCTCCCCTCCGCCAACCTCAATAAACACTACCATCTCCAAAGGATTTATATACGATCTATATAGGACGAATATAGGACGAATATAGGATGAACATACCAACAACCTCCCAAAAAGGCACTTTTCACCCTCTCTCGCTATCTGTCGAAAATATAATTTCTTTTGATAAAATCACACAGAATTTACCCACGTTCGTTAGTCAAACCGTTTCAACGCACGCAAAGCCGATTGCAACCGCTCATCTCCGACGCCGCTCACAACGGCATAAGGTATCCCGTATTCCTCCAACTCCTTTCTGTACCACGATGTCAATTGCGGCCGTATAGAAGGGTTCTCGCGCAGTGGATCGGCAACAAAAGGCAGGTCGCAGTCACACAGCAGCACAAAAGCAAGAGGATAAGACGACAGCATTTCCGTCACAAAAGCAGGGCAACGACCATATTTATGCATAAACCATACTTTCGTAACAATCAGTTCCGTATCATAAAAAACCCACCTCGTCGGATAATCTGCCGACAATTCTTCACACTGCTTTCTGGCTATATGCACCACATCCTCATAGGTGTAAGGAGCAGGCAACGAACCCACATACTCCCTGGCATACTCTTCCACGCATGTCCCGTGTAGTTGCTCCGCAAGCGACAAAGCGAGTGTACTTTTGCCGCACGACTCCGCACCCACAATACCTATACGAAGTGGCTTTACCATATCGTCAGTTTGATAGACTGCATTCCTTTCGGACAAATCAGATAGGTCCCGCTCGGCCATTCTGTGGTACGGACATCATCGTCGCTGCTACCCACAAGCGTACCGTCAACCGTATAGATATACAGTCGCAACCCCTGCGGATTGAGCAACACACCGTCACGCCACTGCAATTGTTCCGTCAATCGTACATCGTCCACACCCGTACCCGTTTCCGTCACCGATACAGGACACAACACCACTCCTTCATAGTTGTACACAATCCCCGCTACATCATAACGCATACCCTCGCTTATCGTCGGCATCTCACCAAACAAGGCGTACAATGGAACATAAACACCGCCTGCAAGGAACTCCATATCACGGTTAAATGTCGTATTGCGGACAATAATGAAACGACATACATCTTCTTCTGTCAGAGCCGTCGATTGTTCCGTCGGCAGACATTCCTCACCCTTAACCGAACGGAACGATGCACACAAGTTCAGACTCGGATTACCGTAATAATTTCGGTACTTGCCCGTCACGCCCTGCAAACGGTAACCATTCGACAACCCTTTGCCATACTGGTTTCCTCCATCGAAAAGTAACATAGAGCCCGTACTGTCCTGAACAAAGATATATTTGTCGTACTTCTTGGTCACTACCACCTCCTGCAGATAACAAGTACTTTCTTCTTCCGACTCCATTGCCTCCGCTATCGTAACAAGCCTGCTCACATATAGGAAGACAGGCACTTCCGTCTGTGTACTACCACTGCTCAATACAATTGTATCCCTGTATGCACCTTCCGCCGACACTTCATAAGAGATACTCAAATCATCTCCGTCCATGTCCAACACCTGCTTGTCAAGCGAGAACACCGACCCGTCTTTCAGCGACGCATGGATATCCTCCGTCAGGTTGATAGCATTCACTGCAATGCTCTTCGTCCCGCAGATACGCTCTGCCGTAAGCAAAGCCGTTCCGAAATTGACGAAAGCAGGTTGTATATACGCCTCACCCTCTGCGGGTACTTCTACCCTGCGATACAGAACAACGCCCGTCTGTGATGACTTCTCATAACAAGCAAAAATAGGCGTACCACCGTTGTAGTTAAACTGCAAGATCTTGCTTCGTGACGAACCCTCATTCACCACCAATGCCGTACCATCGTCCGCTATACCAACCGTCCAGTAACCAAAACGCCCGTAAGAAGGACTGTCTGTCATATCCCATATCGTCAAGTAATTGTTATTACCCCGATTAGGATTGCCGCCGCTCGCCACTATATACCAGTCAGTATAGTCCTGCAAAGTGTAACTGACACTCCCGTCCTCCGTGTTCGTAACCTCTCGCAACAAGTAAACAGCCTCCGCTACTTCATTCACCGTATTGCGGTCTGCCGAATACGATGCACCGACGGCATGTATATTATTCCTGCTCACTGACTCATCATACACACCCATTACATAGTTATACGACGAACCCTGCACACCTATCATCACCTCGTCACTGTCCGCCAACTGCGATATGTCGGTCACCAACTGGAATGTACTCTTCGTCAAACCACCCACCGACGGACTTGCATTCGACGCCTTTACAGTAATCTCATTGATATAAATACTGTTCTCTGTACATTTCACCTTCACGCGTATCCTGCCCGTCTGAACAAAAGGGACGACTATATCTTCTTCCCTGTTCAACCCTCCGTTGTCCGATGGAGCCGCAATAGAAGTAACTATCGAATCATTATCTCCTATCCATATAACAATATCCCCCTTGCCTTTCTTGTTATTGGTGCAATAGTTCACCACCAAACGGCGCACATCCGTAAAACAAACAACCGACTGCGCTTCCGCATTCAACGATTTGGTCACCCTTATACCCCTACCCGACAATCCTTGTGGGGTCTCATAACCTGCTGCATAGTCCTGACCGTCTTCCGTCGAAATCCAACCGTCAGTCTTTCCGTCGGTAACAATACTGCCTACCTTCGACGACCAGTCCTTCGAGGTAAAAGTATATGTGGTTCGGGCTGCGTAAAACGACATACCCATACCACAGAAAAGAATCGATAACAATAGTTTCTTCATAGTATAATCTTTCATTTTGCGACCGCAAAGATACGCATTTTTATCCATTCACACCATATACTCCTACAACCCTCCACCGCACCACACACCCTGCTCTAAACGAAACCCAAGAAAAATCCTACCTGCCATTCTGGCAGCATAATACACATGGCAATCTTTTTGCCTACTGCAAGGCGACTATATAATTAATGAAACCATGTTCAAGAAAAACAAAAACAATATGAATACATCTTCTCAACCGACTGCCGACAACAAGGCAACAGAAAAGACAGTACAGACGGAGGCTGCTGAAACGCAACAACCAACCGACGAACAGCAACAAGAACTGACGGTGGAAGAAAACAACAACGAACAACCGACCGACGAACAACTAACCGCGCATATCGCCGAATTGGAACAGAAATGTGCCGATTTGGCAGATAAAAACTTGCGTATGTTGGCAGAGTTCAATAACTACCGCCAGCGAACAAATAAGGAAAAACTCGAACTCTCAAAAACCGCAGGAGAGAAAATCTTCTGTGATATGTTGCCGCTTGTTGACGACTTCGAAAGAGCAAAGGCCGCTATGGCTCAAACCGACGACATCGAAGCCGTACGGCAAGGTATCAACCTCATCTACGACAAGTTCCTCGCATTCCTCAAAAAGTATGAAGTCGAACCCATCGAAACTACCAACTCCGATTTTGATACCGAGTTCCATGAAGCCATCACTACTATACCTTCGACAACTCCAGAACAGAAAGGCAAAGTAATCGACTGCACACAACGAGGCTACACCCTCGCAGGAAAAGTCATTCGATATGCAAAAGTAGTGGTAGGTAACTGATACAACTAATAACAGGAAATCCATTCTATGGCAGAAAAAAGAGATTACTACGAAGTGCTCGGCGTTGACAAAAACGCTTCAGCCGACGACATAAAAAAAGCCTACCGTAAAAAGGCTATACAATATCACCCCGACAAAAATCCGGGCGACAAGGTAGCAGAAGAGAAGTTCAAAGAAGCAGCGGAGGCTTATGCTGTCTTGTCCGACCCGCAAAAAAGACAACAATACGACCAGTTCGGACATGCAGGCATGAACGGAGCATCCGGCTTCTCTACAGGAGGCATGTCTATGGAAGACATCTTCTCTCGATTCGGCGACCTTTTTGGTGGAACGGGCTTCGGAGACCTGTTCGGAGGATTTTCCTCAGGGCGTAGTACAGGGCAACGAGTAACAAGGGGAAGCGACCTTCGGGTGAAAGTCAAACTGACGCTCGAAGAAATAGCAACGGGAGTCGACAAAAAGATCCGCGTCAAAAAACAAGTACCTTGTCCTGACTGCCACGCTACAGGCTCTACCGACGGTAAAGTGGAAACTTGTCAACAATGCCACGGAACAGGTCGTGTCATGCGTACACAACGCACACTGCTCGGTATGATGCAGGTACAAGATGCCTGCCCCGTATGTCACGGCGAGGGCAAAATCGTACGCAACAAATGTCCGCACTGCAACGGAGAAGGCATCGTCAGAGATGAAGAAGTCATATCCATACACATCCCTGCAGGTGTCATGAACGGTATGCAACTCACCATGCAAGGCAAAGGAAACGCTGCACCAAGAGGAGGAATAAATGGCGACTTGATTGTACTCATCGAGGAGGTAGAACACCCCGAACTTATACGCGACGGCTCTGACCTAATCTACAACCTCCTTCTATCTGTACCTACGGCTACGCTCGGCGGACAAATAGAGATACCTACACTTTCAGGGAAAGTCAAAATCACCATACCGCAAGGTACGCAACCCGGTAAAGTATTGAGGCTGCGAGGTAAGGGCTTGCCTACTATCGACCAGTACGGACGCCAGTACGCCACAGGAGATATGTTGATCAATGTAAATGTCTATATCCCTGAACACCTCTCTCGAGATGAGAAGAAACTGATAGAACAATTGTCTGCTTCAGAGAATGTCAAACCTTCATCCTCCGACAAAAAGAACTTCTTCAGTAACTTATTCAGCAAATAATCTATCTGACATATATTGATAAAAAAGAATCTAAACACTTATAATT
>CAVHKB010000181.1:0-5210 GCA_963636305.1 Prevotella sp. P5-108 | reverse complement strand
ATTAAATGACGAGGAATCAGATATATTCATAGTAAAATACAGGTGCTTTGACGCTATTGAATTTGAAAAATCAAATTCCACCCCGTCTCGTTCTTTCGAAACCGTAGAAGAAATGCAGGCTGTTATTGATGTACCATATACGGGGTTGTGGTCGTTTGATTTTGTTAAAGATATGTTCATTCTCTCTTTTGTATGCTTGGGTATAAACGCCGCTGATTTATTCCAATTACGCAAGTCTAATTATGAAAATGGAATACTTACATATTGCAGAAAGAAAATTGAGAGGAGGACGGGGTCAAAAAGTGAGATAAAAATAAAAGTTCCTATTGCAGGACAGGTGATTATAGAAAAGTATAATGGAGACGCTACTTATTTGATTGATTTTAGGGGTCACAAGAGAAGTCAAACTGTATGTGCTTCTATGCACAATGTTTTCGATGCAGCAGGATTACAGAACTCCAAAAGGATAAGTCCGATTGGTTATAATAGGTCACAATATGTTTTCTATTCAGCACGCCACACTATGGCTACTTTAGCAAGAAATATATGTCATATAGACAAAGAAACAGTTCACGAAATGCTCAATCATAGCAGTTCAAAAGAATTCGCCATTACAGATATATACATACGGAGAGATTATACACATCTATGGGAAGCCAATGATAAACTAATGGCTCTGTTTGATTGGTCATTCTATATAAAGCAGAAAAAGATGGTCTAATGTCATAAGTCATTAGACCATCCTGGCACTACACCATCGTGACATGAAGCGGTTGTACCGATGTATATCGCATCTCGTGTATATGATTTTGTATCGTATTGGAAATATCAACCAACAATGCGATATTACTATTCATTTGAGCAAGCGATGTCTGTATGTCAGCAAAAGAACTGCCGCCAATGCCGTTGTTCAGCATATAAGTCTGTAGCAAGGTTCGAATTAAAACCATTTCGCCTAACTGACTATTTGATAATGCCTCAAGCCTGCGAGCAGTATCTTCAGTTATACTTTCTATTCCACCGGACAATGAAGATGTGTCGGAGTTATAGAATAAGAGTTCGTTAATATAACTGTCATTGGCATTTAGAGCATCTTCAAAAGTATTTCCCAGTTCCTCTAATTGAGAATTCGCGGTTTTAAGTGCATCAACATCCAAAAGGCGCGTCTTCATATATTGCAGATAGCCATCTGTGTCATCCTTATAGCGATTCGTTATCTCTTCTGTGCTACCGCCCATCCAATCATCCATTATCTTTTGCACTTGCGGAGCAAGCCAGTTCTGTATGATAAAGTCTTGTAGTATCTCACTCATATACTCTTTAACCGCATTTCTCCATTGACGAGCAGCATTCTCCCCGTTACGAAAGGCTTCTATCATAGCAGAACCCAGCCTATCTGCAAGGTCATCGGCTGTACCTATCATTTCTTCTCGCATCTCACGGACAAGAGTAAGCATCTTATTATAGAGTGCCAATTCGGTTTCAGTCGCTTCTTGTATGGCATCGGTGTCAGCACTCTTTTTGTTTAATTCAAGATTTAGTATTTTTTGCGTATTTAAGTATTGCTCGTAATAGGTTGATAATTTTTCTGCATCTTTCTCCCACTTATCAGAACCCGCAACGAAATCCTTTCTAAAGTCTAATTCATTGATTTTGTTTTCAAGTTTGTCATTTGCCTCGTTGAGTTCATCAATCTTCTGTTGAGTTTTCAAATCAATTATGCCTGCTATGTCCTTAATTAAGTCGGTATATGATTGATATATCTCTATAATAGAACCTATCCCATCACCACTTTTTACTTTTTCCCAACCATCCATTACATGCTGATTAAATGTTTGAACAGTTTCGAGCGTCTTAGTATCTCTTTCCAGTTTGTCTGAGTCGTAGCGAGTTTCCGTATAAGCATTACCATATTCATCTTTTTGATACGAGATGGCTTTGTTTGTAGCCTCCATCGCTTCTATAGTTGCCTTTCCAGCATCTGTTATTAACTTTATAGTAGCATATACAGCCTTTATTATCGCATCAATTATTGCAATAATAGCCATTGCGCCATTCATCATTCCCGCCATATCCATTGAACTCGCTCCCGCATTGGATTGTAAGATATTATCTCCAATCATATCTTGTAAGCCTTTCCCCTCGCCACTAAAACTACCCAAAACAGACTGGAGGATATTTCCCTTTTCACTAATACCGTTTGGAGATTTCTCATCTCCAAATAATTGTTTTGCCCAAGTAGTATTGTATTTAATACCAAATACATCCTCTTTTTTTTCGAATTCCATCTGTTTGGCTTCGGCTGGATAGAGAGAGTCTTTATTTCTATTCTGCTTCTTCCATTCATTATACCATTTGTCTATATTATCAAGTTCTTGTATCAATACTTCGGTATCTGTCTTTATTCTTGCTTCTTCATCTGATTTTATACTCGTTATAAGTTTTTCAAAAGCATTGATAATCCTATCAATTATCTTAGTATATTCCTCGTCGTTAAATCCATCTGGTATATTCCCTTTTTTAGTATTTAGGTCAGATAAAACACCCATCAACAGACGGAGATTAGATACATCCATCTTCGCACTTTCTAATGTATGTATCAACGGCGCAAACTCCGTCCCTATGCCATTCATCTCGGAGCGCAACATTTGTAATAATTGTTCTTGATACATCCAGGTAGAACCTTGTGCAAATTGACTTTCGTTAGAGTCCCATTCTGTATTATACACAAGTCTATATGCTTCATCAAACCTCATTACTTTGGATAGGCTTTCAAACATTTCCATTTTCCTCGCACTATCCTCTGTGTTGGATTCAATCTGCTTCAACTCTGTTACAGCATTTGATATTAATGTGTCAAGTTTATCACGGGAGAACATAATATCTCCCTCTTTCATAAACCTTGCGAGCAGTTCAGACCACCGTCGAATATCAGCATTATTTTTTCCTCCGCTATTATTCTTTGCCAATGTATTTAATTGGTTGGAGATTGTACCCTCCAAATCTTCCCAAATAGATTGAAAGTCAGGGAAAGAGAGTTCTCCCGTTTCTTTGAATTTATTCCGCAATGCATATAACTCTTTTTCGATTTCCTTGCTTCCTAACGCACCATCTTGAGATAACTCATTAAGGATATTCACAAACGGGTTCTTCCCCTCTTGCATAAATTGTTTTATAATGCTCTCATTGCCTAATGTATCTATGACTTCCTTGAACCCTCCAGTATATCCTTTTAGTCCAATTAACTCAGTCATTTCTTTTCGACCCTCTTTTATCAAACTAAACAGAGATGTGAACACATTGTATGCTCTTTCTTGAGGGTTTCCACCGTTCCCTCCGCCCCCATTCTTTTTATCTGTATCTAAGTCAATATTCAAATACTTTGCAATCTGTTTAAGATATGCCATTCCTTTTAAGTCGTCACGAACAGATTGCGCAAGCGTAGGGTCGCTGATAGTTTTAGGGTTCTTATCAAGTTGTTTATCATAATGCTGCTTGAAATTATCATATTCCGTCTGCAAATTCTTTACATACTCGGTTAAATCTGTCTGCGGAGACATATAGAACTTATTATACAAAGAAGATGTACCATAATTCAAGTTCCCACTTTTTGCCAAGTTGTCAAGATACCCATTCACCCTCCCTTCATATTTCTCATATAATGTAAGATTTTTTTGCAAGTTTGTTGATATACTCTCCAATAAAGCGATTACTGCGTGGTCTGTCGTTTTATCTTTTTCTTCCGCAATATAACTATCTACCGTTTTAATGATATCCGCCCTGTTGTATACGCCATTTTCCACTTTGGATTTGAGTGTTGTCGTATCATAATTTTTGCCTACAATTATGCCAATTTCCCGCATTGCGCCCTCAAACAATTCAGCGTCTCGCAATTGGCGCAACTTTGTTTTATCCGCAGTCTTTGTCTTGCCAATTGTCAATGCAGTTCCCTCTGTCTTTATTTCATCTCTTACGGCAATGCTCGTTTCCTTGCGCAGTTGCAGTATCTTCTTGTACATTTCCACATACATCTTAAATTCCTCAGACCTCGCCTTGTATCCATTATCAAGTGCCGCCTTGTATGCTAATTCTGAATTATCATCTTCAAACTCTCTTAAATTCTTATTCCTTGTTTTAGTGGCAATTCCTACAATATGTTCAGCCACTTCTCGCGTATGGATATCATCGGTATATTTTTTAACAACATCCTCTATTAAATCAGTTAATTCCGTTTCGCTCTTCGTGATATTATTAGTAAGAATATCTTTGATTTCATTTGAATACAAAAATTTGAGTTCATTGGGAATATCAATAACAATATCAGTTGCCATTACATGTCCGCCATAAGGGTCTGTTGCCCCTCCGATGTTTGTTAGCATCTTATATCTCGCGGCTTCAGGTTTCGAGGCTGCTTCGATGTCAAGTCCCACATTCTTCATTACAGCCTCGCGCTTTTCTTCTTCTGCCTGCGCTCTTACTTTTGCTATGATAGCAGATGTAAGGTTATTATACCCCTCTGTCAGATTGCGAAGATTTTCCAATTCCAAGTCCTGCTTGGGTAGGTATTCAGAGTAGGTAGAGAGCAATTTCTCGTAGGCTATTCGTTCTTCTTCACTACCCTCTGCTGCGTCTTGTAAAGCACTCGTCAGTTTTCTAAAATTAGAAACAAGTCCTGTTATCTTTGAGGACGAATTCTTATCTATCTCAGCCAATTCACGTTTCAATTTGCCTGCCTCGTGTGCCGCCTCTACTATACGACCGACTAAAAAGCCTATCACCGTTGCCACTGCGCCGACAATTGTAGAACTAAATGCGCCCTTAAGTGCTTTGCCCGCTTTGTTTGCAGAACTTCGAATAAGCAAAAGCCAATTTTTGATGTTTTTCAAAGAAAGATTGAGTTTATTCGCTTGCGCTGCTATTTTACCTATAGTTATATTGATAACAGCACCTCCAAGAAAACCCATTACAGTTGATAGAGTAGTCCTCCAATTATCAATCATTGCTCGGAATAACTTCAAAGTACTGTTAATTATTCCCGAAGTAGACTGCCCTATATCATTAAGAGCGATAGTCCATGCATCTTTCAGGTTCATTAACTGACCATAGGTTGTCTCAGACAATTTCTCTTGCATATTATTAAAGCGTCCGCCCTCTTCAGTTAAAGAAAATAGAATTTCTTTTACCATTTCAAAAGATACTTGTCTTTCAGA
>CAVHKB010000180.1:1625-5234 GCA_963636305.1 Prevotella sp. P5-108 | reverse complement strand
TCTATGCAGACCCCGCTGACTACCGTGAGCGACAACTCCACGATGTATGTCTATTTCTCGATGACCGAGAACCAATGGCTCGGTCTTGCCCGCCAATACGGCAGCAAAGAGTCTGCCCTCAAGAACCTGCCCGAAGTGCGCCTTATCCTAAGCGACGGCAGCGAGTACAGCGAGAAAGGCAAGATAGAAACCGTATCGGGTGTTATCGACCAATCGACGGGTACGGTCAGCGTACGGGCGGCATTCCCCAACAAGGGCGGACTGCTCACCTCGGGCGGTGCCGGCAATATCGTGCTGCAAAAGCCCCAACACGATGCCCTGCTTATCCCTCGTACCGCCACTTTTGAGGTACAAGACAAAGTGTTTGTCTATCGCGTGGTCGAAGGCAAAGCCGTTGCCACCCTCGTGCAAGTAACCCGCCTAAACGGAGGCAAAGAGTATGTAGTGGAGAGCGGACTCAACGCCGGCGACACCATTGTTACCGAAGGCGTTGCCCTGCTGCAAGAAGGAACTGCTATTGCAATTAAGAATTAAGAATTAAGAATTAAGAGGCAAGGCATTATACAACACTTGTCAAATAACAAAATAGTCATCTATGAATGTAAAAACCTTTATAGAACGCCCCGTGCTGTCAGCCGTCATATCGATTCTGATAGTGCTGTTGGGTGTCATCGGCCTGAAGACACTGCCTATTGAGCAGTACCCGGACATTGCACCGCCTACCGTCATGGTTATGACGCAATACTATGGTGCGAGTGCCGAATCGGTGCAGAAAGCCGTCATCGCACCACTGGAGGAAGCCATCAACGGTGTGGAGAACATGACCTATATGACCTCTACTGCCACCAACTCCGGTACCGCCGAGATTCTGGTCTATTTCAAACAAGGCACCGACCCCGATATGGCGGCGGTGAATGTACAGAACAAGATTTCGTCTGCCACCTCGCAGTTGCCCAGCGAGGTGAAACAAGTCGGCGTGCAGGCCTTCAAGCGACAAACCAGTATGCTGCAGATTTTCACTGTATCGTCCCCCGACGACACCTTCGACCAGACTTTCCTTACCAACTACATTAATATCAACATCAAGCCCGAGTTGCTCCGTATTCAGGGCGTTGGACAGATGGTGGTCTTGGGCGGTAGTTACTCCATGCGTATATGGATGAAGCCCGATGTGATGGCACAATACAAACTCGTTCCGAGCGATGTGACGGCAGCGCTTGCCGAGCAGAACATCGAGTCGGCAACAGGTGCTATCGGCGAGAACTCGAATGAAGCGTACCAATACACCATGAAGTACAAAGGGCGTCTGCAAACCCCCGAAGAGTTCGGCAACATCGTCATCCGCTCCACCGCTGACGGCGAAGTGCTTCGTTTGCGCGATATTGCGGACATTCAGTTGGGCGAGGAGAGTTACGCCTACGACGGCCGTCAGAACGGACACCCGGGCGTACAATGTATGGTATTCCAGACCGCAGGCTCCAACGCTACGGAAATCAACAATAATATCGATGCACTACTCGCCCAAGTGCAGAAAGAGGCGCCCAAGGGTGTGAAAGTAACGCAGATGATGTCCACCAACGACTTCCTCTATGCCTCTATCAAGAATGTGGTCAAAACGCTGATTGAGGCCATCCTGCTCGTTATCTTGATTGTGCTGCTCTTCTTGCAAGACTGGCGCTCTACTCTAATTCCCTTTATCAGTATCATTGTTTCGTTGATCGGTACCTTCGCCTTTATGGTGGTGGCCGGATTCTCTATCAACTTGATTACCCTGTTTGCCTTGGTGCTGGTTATCGGTACGGTGGTGGACGACTCCATTGTCGTTGTCGAGGCGGTGCATAGCCGTTTCGATGCAGGCTATCGCAATCCGTTCCAAGCGGCAGTGTATGGTACGAAGGATGTGGCAATTGCCGTCATCACCTCATCGCTTGTCTTTATGGCTGTGTTTATCCCTGTCAGTTTCATCGGCGGCACGAGCGGTGTGTTCTATCGCCAATTCGGTCTTACCATGGCGGTCGCCGTCGGTATCTCCGCCCTCAACTCACTGACCACCTGCCCTGCACTCTGCGCCCTGTTACTCCGTCCCAAAGAGACCAATATCGACAACCTGCGCGGCTGGAAGCGTTGGTCGTTCCGCTTTGCGGAGAAGTTCAACGGCGGCATGGCAAGCCTCACCAAGCGTTATCAGAAGGGGGCAGGCGTGCTAATACGCCACCCGTGGTCTGCCTTTGTTATCGCAGTACTCGGTATCGGACTGATGGTGATGCTGATGCGTTCCACCAAGACATCGCTTGTCCCGCAAGAGGACCTCGGTACGGTCATGGTCAATATCGACACCCCTCCGGGAAGTTCGTTGGCAACCACCAATGAGATTGTGCGCGAGATAGAGAAGCGCCTTGCCACCATTCCCGAAGTGAAAGAAGAGTGTAGTGTGGCGGGATATGGTATGATTTCCGGTGAGTCGTCCGCTGCGGGCAATATCATCTTGAAACTCCGTGACTGGGATGAGCGTACCCATAAAGGACAAGATGTGAACTCCGTTATCCAAAAAGTCTATGCCCTGACGGCAGACATCAAGGACGCTACCGTCTTTGCTATGGCACCGGCACAGATTACAGGCTACGGTACGGGTAATGCATTGGATATCAATGTCGAGGACAAATTCGGCGGGGATATTCAAGACCTATATGCCTATACGCAGAAGTTCATTGCTGCCCTTAACGAGCGCGAAGAGATAAGCGTGGCGTTCACCTCGTTCAACCTCAACTCCCCGCAATGGGAAGTGGATGTGGATGCCGTCAAGTGCCAACGCTCGGGTATCTCCGCCAACGAGGTACTGTCTTGCTTGGCAGGCTACTACGGCGGTCAGTATGTGAGCGACTTCAACCGTTTCGGTAAGGTATATAAGGTGCAGATTATGGGCGACCCGCAACAGCGTGTGGACGAGCGTAGCCTCGATAATACCTTTGTCCGCCTCCACAATGGCGAGATGGCACCGCTCTCGCAATTCGTTACCATGCGTCGTATCTATGGTTCGAACAACCTGACCCGATTCAACCTCTACAACTCTATCTCAGTGAGTGCCATGCCGGCGTCGGGCTATTCGACGGGTGATGCCATTCGCGCTACCAAAGAGGTGGCTGCCCAAGTACTGCCTCACCAATATGCCGTCGATTACGGAGGCATCACACGCGAGGAAAGCCAATCCTCCAATACGGGAACAGCGATGATATTCCTTATCTGTATGGTGCTTATCTACCTTATTCTGGCAGCACTCTACGAGTCGTTCCGCCTGCCGTTGGCGATTATTATTGCCGTGCCGGTCGGACTGATGGGTTCGTTCTTGCTGACCAAGATTTGCGGCTTGGAGAACAACATCTATCTGCAAACGGGTGTGATTATGCTAATCGGTTTGTTGAGCAAGACGGCTATTCTGATTACCGAGTATGCAGCCGAGCGTCGTAAGGCGGGCAAGAGCCTGCAAGAAGCAGCCATCGATGCAGCAGGTGCGCGTCTGCGTGCCATTATGATGACCGTGCTGACCCTTATCTTCGGTATGCTTCCTATGGTGGCAGCCACCGGAGTAGGTGCCAATGGTAACCGAAGCCT
>CAVHKB010000180.1:0-1156 GCA_963636305.1 Prevotella sp. P5-108 | reverse complement strand
TGGAGTGGGAGCAACTCTTTACCGACCCGCTCTTGCAGGACCTTATCCGCCAAGCCCTCGACAGCAACCTCGACTTGCGTATTGCCCACGAACATGTGGAGCAAGCGGAAGCCACGCTGCGCGGGGCACAATTAGCCTATCTGCCCACTATCAACATTGCGCCCCAAGTGGGATTTTCTCCGCAGTATAGCATTAAGCAAAGCGGCACCTACGACATAGTTGCCAACGCCTCGTGGGAGATAGATATTTTCGGGCGCACACTCAATTCGTTGCGGGGTGCCAAGGCTGCCAAACAGCAGTCGCTCGACTATGAGCAGGCCTCTCGGTGCGGACTGATTGCCGGTGTGGCAAATGCCTACTATACACTGTTGATGCTCGATGCGCAACTGCAAGTGGCAGAGGACAATGCCACCACTTGGGAAAAGACCACAACCACTATTCGCCGTATGAAAGAGGCGGGTATGTCGGACGAGGCAGCCGTAACCCAAATGGAGGCAACCTACTACCAGATTCAGACCGTAGTACTCGACACTCGCCAACAGATTGTCGAAACGGAGAATGCCCTTTGTCTGCTCTTGGGCGGCACACACCGCACGATAGTACGGGGACGGCTCGATGAACAGCAAATGCCTGCCGAACTCGAAGTGGGTGTCCCCGCAAGCCTGCTCTACAACCGTCCCGATGTGCGGGCAGCACAACAGAATATGGCACGCGCTTTCTATAATATGAATCTGTCGCGCAGCAACTGCCTACCCTCACTGAACTTGAGCGGTACTTTCGGTTGGACGAACCACTCCTACGGAACGATTATCGACCCTATGACGATGATTTCGAGCCTTGCTGCGGGATTGGTTGTGCCTCTGTTCAATTCGGGGCGGAATATAGCCCAAGTGAAGGCGGCCAAGTCGCAACAGCGGGAGAGTATTCTGTCCTTCTCGCAAGTGGTACTGTCGGCAGGCAACGAGGTGAATAATGCACTCCATTCCTACCAAACTTGCCACGCCAAACGCGAACTCTACGACAAGCAGGTAGAAGCCTTGTCGCGTGCGCAAGAGGCAACTTCGCTCAAGATGCAGTACGGCAGCACAACCTATTTGGAGGTCTTGACGGCGCAGAACAGCCTCTTGACGGCAGAACTGACGCGTATTGCCAACCA
>CAVHKB010000179.1:0-5275 GCA_963636305.1 Prevotella sp. P5-108 | reverse complement strand
GTACCGTCTCCGTTTACATCGAGGCCGTTGTCAGGTAGGCGTGTTCCTGTAAATGTCTTCTGCATGAGTTATTTCGGTGCTTGTTTCTCCGAGCCATCCGCATACTTGGTTCTCTGCAGTGTAAACGCGTATAAAATCGACGCACGGCAGATATACGGGATTCCCGTTATCATCGACCGCCCAATCAATATCAAACGAAACAAGGTCGGTGGAGTCATTAGGATGGTTGTCGGCATATCCCCAGTCGAAAGCATAGAGTAAGTAGTATGTACCGTCTCCGTTTACATCGAGGCCGTTGTCAGGTAGGCGTGTTCCTGTAAATGAGATTGTATTGCTTTCGATCCATTTAGGATAGTAGTCTTGAGTATGAAAGGAGTTTCGTGGAATGACTCCCGATTGTCCGTAGTTGTCTTGCCAAGTGACTGTGTCGGTATGATAATAGGTGATTTGATAGTGGCGTTTGGTGTCGGTATGCCGATAAGCACTGCCCGCTAATTCATACCACTGATCGTCAGGTAGTCCGTTTTGGTTTCGGTCGAAGGAGACTTGTACTATCCCCGGTTCACTACTGCCTCCCCTTCCTTTGTCCGGTTGTGGATTAACGGAGGCATATATTGCGTTGCCGAATATCTTAAAGTCGTATTGTCCTTTGACATTGACGACACTGTGGTCGAATCCAAATGTGACATAGCCTCCAAATCCGCCGAGAGATATTAGTTGTTTGTTGGTACCAGAGATGCGGTCTTGTGCTTTCTTCGCCATATCTGCGGCAGTATTACCTTCTTCATATTTCGGCAATTCGTTGATGAATTGTCCTGGTGCGGGACAATACTCGTAAACCGTAGTGATATAACGGCTATAGGCTATTTCTTCCTCTTGAACCATGATGGTGATATCCTGGTGGACAGGATTAAGAGAGTCGATAATAGACAGAGATATGTGATAGGTTCCTATATCGGCTTTGCAGAATATGTAATCTTGGTCGGTTGACAAGAGTGAGTCGGAGGGTATATCGCGCCACTCGTATCTTTCGCCCGTGTATTGAGGATGTAATATAAGTGGTTTCATACGATATACGACATAGGTATCGTCGATTCCCGAACTTACCATAGGAATCTCTTGCCGACAGGAGATGGCTGCCAGCAGGAAGAATAGATAGATACAGAAGCGTTTCATATTACTTGTATATAAATGCAAGGTGTGCGGGTATATCTCCTGTGCGAATACTCCATTTCTTTTTTCCATCGTGACTATAACAATGCAGCATTCCGCTTGTTACATAGTTCTTGGCATCTGTGATGTAGATATCGTGAGAATAGGGATTAACAGCGATGCCGTAAGGTACTTTGATGTCGGTATCGGTACCGTCGGTTATAAGTTGGTTGGAAACGACTTGCTTGTTTTGTACATTAATGATGCCGTATTCTATGCTGTTGCTTTCTGTCCGATTGTTCCATGCGACGCTGTAGTAATAGAGTGAGTCGCCAATTATAACCATATCGGAACATGGTACCTGGTCGATCGTATCGGTGACTGTCATACCCGATATGGAAGTACCTTTATGCTCCAATACGCATAGTTGCGAGGGAATATCGGAGTAGTTTCCCCGAGAGGATACCCATAGTTTGCCGTAGTTGTCTTTGTGGATGTGTTGCAGATTGAGTGCGACAGGTATTTTCTCGACTTGTTTGAGCGTCTTCCTATCAACGACAGATATGGTACTATCGTAGTTGGGTGCGCGATATCCGCCTGAGTTTGCTACATAGATATAGTCTCCCATGATTTCCAAACCATCGGGTTGGTATCCTACTGTGACTTGCCGTGTTATTTGCAGGGTGGCGGTATCGATTTCGAATACTGCACCTAATTGTGCATTCGGGTCGATGCCTACTGCTCCGATGTAGGAAGTGACATACGCCTTATTGTCAGCGAAGCGGATATATCGGCAGTTGGGTATATCGACTTGTGTTATGCGTTTGCAGGTTTTAGCGTCCATTATCTCTACTTTATGGGAGCAGTTAATAACAGCATACAGTTTGGAACCGTAGATCTGAATATCGTTGCCTACATCTCCCAACTCCATTACTACATTGGGGTTGCGTTCTGCATAAATGTTGCGAATATATTGTGCGTTTGCAAAGTCGATGTAGTCAATAGTGGCTTTGTTACTACCCATATTCCCCTCATTTAGCAGATACATTCCAATAGGCTCGTTGTCTGCAAAGTCGTCTAATGCACGGGCGTTGACGGGTAGTGTTTCGTATTCTGTAGGTACGACGAGTTCATCTCCCCGACAGGAAAGCAGGAGGACGGGGAATAGCAGCACTATGAAAGAGTAATGTTTTTTCATTTAGTATTCTATTGCAATGGTTGCTCTGTAATTTCGTTTTGGCATCGGGTAGTTGAGAATGACATCATAGTCTTGGTTGAACAGGTTATTGATTTCGAGAGATGCTTTGAGTAGTGTTTTGTTGATTTTCCAAGAACCTGAGAGCGACAGATCGTGGGTGTACCATGGTTGTGTGTAGTTGTAGATGGTGTTTTCCTGTTGGTTGTAGCGTTCTCCTACATAGATGAAACTATAGTTGAGTGCGTACGATCGCCAGGACAAGATACCTATAGCCGAGCCGCTATGCCAGGGTATATAGGGTATTTGGTTTTTGTAATAGGTATCGGTAGGATTTGTTACATCGATGGCTTGCTGATAGGTATATTGCAGTTTGGTGGTCAGTGTGATGTCGTAGGGAAACAGGAGTGTCATTTGCATATTGGCGTCGATACCATGTATTTTTACGAGTCCGAGATTCATCATTGTCCATCGGAATTGTTGTCCTTTGGGGTAGGCAATGATTTTGTCCTTTACTTTATTGTAGTAGAAATCGGCAGAGATGTTGAAATGGTTGAATATCTGTTTTGGTTTCAAGTAATCGTAACTGATTCCCACATTATGTTGTGTGGAGAGTTCGGGGTTGAGGTATGCGTTCCCCATGTCGGTATAATAGAGGTCGTTGAATGTAGGGTAGCGATAGGCTTGCTTGTAGAAAGCGTTGAGCCTAAGGTCTATTTGTTGGAAGGGTTTATAGGACAAGAACAGTCCTGGCGTGAACTTGTATTTGTTGGGTGCTTGTTCCCGTTCGCGGCTTTCTTCGTTGATGAATGTGCCTAAGACAGAGGCTTGTATTCGCAAGTAGTCATAGACATTGAATGCAGTTGCGACGGATAGCCAATGAGAGAAGCGGGAAGCGTTGATATAGTTGGAGAGTCCGTTCCACTGCAGGTCGTAGGAGAGTGAAACATCCCACCAGTTAAACAGTGCCACTTTGTTAGCCCAGGACAGGTATGCTTCCTGTTGGTTGTAGGTGTTGTCCACCCGTTGCAGTTTGGAGTCGTTGTTGACATACCGTGTATGGTCGTAGGCGTATTTGGCATTGACCTTTACAGACCATCGGTTGAAGAATTCGTCTTGCCATGTTGATTGCAGGAACATATCTCTGTCCCACAACCTTTCTCCACTGCGCCATACATTATTGACTATGGCACCTGGTATGCCGCGTTCGGAGTTGTAGTAGTATGCTTGCATTTTCCAGAATCCGGTGTTGGAGTAATAGTAGTTTAGTCCTGTTTCTATTCGTGCGGCATTGACATCGCCGTTTTGTCGTATGGCGGTGGTATCGTAAGCGATTTCTCCTGTAGGCGTGACCCGACGGTAGCGGAACTTGTATTTGCCGTTGGAATGAACTACTTCGGCGTTTAGGGAAAGGCTCATTTTATCGGTGATTTTGGTTTCGAAAAGTACCGATGGATTGATGAGTGCGAAAGATCCTGCTTTCAGTGCTGCTCGCAGGTGTATGCGTTTGTCGTTTTCGAATTTAGGTTTGCGTGAGTTAAGATAGATGCTGCCTGCTGAACCGAACTCTCTTGCGCTTTGGAAGATATCGCTTTTCTGCCCGTTATAAAGCATGATTTCATCGATGTTTTCCATAGAATACTTACCCAAGTCAACTTGTCCGTTTTGTGCATTTCCGAGTTGGATACCATTGTAATAGACGCCTATATGGTTCGTTCCCATAGAGCGGATGTTGACTGTTTTGATGCCTCCTACACCGCCGTAGTCTTTGATTTGCACGCCCGAAAAATAGCGTATGGCGTCGGCAACGGACAGGGTATTCATTTGTTCCAACGTTTTACCCTCGAGCCGTTGCGGGCGTATGATGTCTTTGTCTTTGTAGCGTGCGGTGATGGTGACTTCTTGCAGATTGAGTTGTCGCAGGACAGAGTCTTGCCGTAGTTGTTCGTCAGAAGATACGATAGTAGAATCCGTTGTGGTTTGTGCTGCAACGGGTGTGCATAGGAGTATGCACAGCAATAATATGATGGATGTTCTTTGTTTTGTCATATACTCCAGTCCTCGGGAGTGTTTGACGACCGTTTTTGTGTTCTGTAACGGTACAATTGGCAGGTATTCTGACTTATCGCACAAATCTCCTTGCCTTCCCAGAAGTTCGGTTGTTTTCCAGTGACATTGTGTAGGAGCGTGTATCGCGAATCACAGCAGCGGGTCTGTACGGGCGTTGCACCTGTTTCCCTTAACCAATCGCGCTGCAAAGGTATAGAAAGATTTGCGAGTATGCAAGTATTATTTTTGAGTTTATATTTTTTGATTATGAGATTAGGGGGATTGTTTGGCGGAGGGGTGTTTGGGGTTGTAGTGAGGAATTGACAATTAACAATTAACATGGATTATTGGGTAGAGGGGCGTTGTTTGGTTGGAGGGGAACACGATGTTTTATCTGCGAAGGGGAGTTGAGAGCCATAGCACGCTATGGCTCTACGGTTAGCAAGAACGAAGTTACATACGACGGGCAAGGGACGATGGTGAATGACAGATGGCTGGAGTGTCTGGGGATTCTGGATTTCTGGGGAAATGTTGGTTGGAGGGGAACAGAAGGTTTGTCTTTTGAATGGGAGTCGAGAGCCATAGCACGCTATGGCTCTACAGTGGGCATAAGCGTAGTTACACACGACGGGTATGGGACGACGGTGGATGACAGACGGCTGGAGGGTCTGGGGATTCTGGATTTCTGGGGGATTGTTGGTTGGAGGGAAACATGAGGTTTGTCTTTTGAAGGGGAGTTGAGAGCCATAGCACGCTATGGCTCTACAGTTAGCCTAAACGAAGTTACAGACGACGGGCAAGGGACGACGGTGGATGACAGACGGCTGGAGGGTCTGGGGATTCTGGATTTCTGGGGGATTGTTGGTTGGAGGGAAACAT
>CAVHKB010000178.1:0-5296 GCA_963636305.1 Prevotella sp. P5-108 | reverse complement strand
GAATTGCAGAAAACTACCATGATAAACGACATGTACACCTACACATGCCCTATGCCGCGTTTACTCCGTCATTACTACAATTCTCGCATCAAACAGCACATAACGAACAAAAGATAATTAACCTATAAAAATCTAATCAATGAAACACCTCCTTTTGGGCGATGAAGCCATAGCACAAGGTGCTATAGACGCAGGACTGAGTGGTGTCTACGCCTATCCTGGAACACCCTCCACTGAAATCACAGAGTATATTCAACTCTACGAGGCGCGCAAACAGAAAACAGGTAACAATCCCAATCCTATTTTCTGCCGTTGGACTACCAACGAGAAAACGGCTATGGAAGCCGCACTGGGTATGTCCTATATGGGCAAACGCGCTCTTGTATGCATGAAACATGTCGGCATGAATGTCTGTGCGGATGCCTTTATGAATGCCGCTATCACCGGTGTAAACGGAGGGCTTGTAGTACTTGCGGCTGATGATCCCTCAATGCATTCCTCACAGAACGAACAAGACAGCCGCTTCTATGCCAAGTTCGCCATGATACCATGCTTCGAGCCTTCTAACCAACAAGAAGCATACAACATGACGCAAGCAGCCTTCATATTATCAGAAAGGCTCAAAACGCCTATCTTGTTGCGCGTAACTACGCGTATGGCACATAGCCGCTCTGTCGTCAATACATCCGACGAACAGCCTCGTCAGAACAATATGTCAATTCCGACTAATGTACAACATTTCATACTGCTACCCGCATTCGCCAAAAAAAACTACGCCGAGTTAGTAGCGGCACAACCTCTTTTCCACAAAGAGAGTGACACTTCGCCATATAATAACTACACGCGTGGTTCACGCCCCGAAAGAGCCATCCTGACAACAGGTATCGCCTACAACTATCTTATGGAGAACTACGATGGCACGCAGGGCTGCTCTATCCTGAAAGTATGCCAATACCCTCTGCCTGCTGCACTCATCAACCAAATGGTCAACGACGGAGCAAAAGACATACTTGTTATCGAAGAGGGACAACCTATCATAGAGGAACTGCTACACGGACTCGTTCCATCCAGTGTCACTATTCGAGGCAGACTCACAGGTGATTTGCCCCGTATGGGAGAGTTGAACCCTGATTCCGTACGCAAAGCACTGGGCTTGAAACCTCTTCCTGTACGCGATGCTGATAACATAGTGGTTAGTCGCCCGCCCGCACTATGTCAAGGATGCGGACATCGCGATGTATATACTGCTCTCAACGAGGTCGCACGAGAGTACCCGCAACCGCGCATATTCGGAGATATTGGCTGCTATACATTAGGCGCACTCTCACCTTTCCATGCCATACATGCTTGCGTGGAAATGGGTGCCTCAGTCACTATGGCTAAAGGAGCAGCAGATGCAGGGCAGCATCCTGCCATAGCCGTCATTGGTGACTCCACTTTCACTCACTCGGGAATGACAGGACTCCTCGACTGTGTCAATAGCAACGCCAATGTTGTGATTCTTATATCCGATAACCTCACTACAGGTATGACGGGCGGACAAGACTCGGCTGGCACAGGACGACTCGAGCAGATATGCTACGGACTCGGAGTACCAACCGAGCATGTTCGGGTGGTGGTCCCTCTGCCAAAGAATATTGAGGAAATAAAACAAGTACTACGGGAAGAAATCGATTATACGGGTACTTCAGTTATCATAGCGCGCCGTGAGTGCATACAAACACTTAAACGACATCTAAAAGCCAAAAAGTAAAACCCTTAAATCCACGAAACAACATGAAAAAAGATATTATACTTGCAGGTGTGGGCGGGCAAGGTATCCTCTCCATCGCAACTGTCATCGGTGAAGCAGCACTTACCGAAGGTCTTTATCTCAAGCAAGCAGAAGTACACGGCATGAGTCAGAGAGGCGGAGATGTACAGTCTAACCTGCGTCTATCGTCCGAACCAATACACTCCGACCTTATACCAATGGGCGGTGCAGATCTTATCATATCTCTTGAGCCGATGGAAGCACTGCGCTATCTGCCTTATCTCAAACCCGACGGATGGATAGTGACATCATCTGTGCCGTTCGTCAATATACCGAACTACCCTGATATCAACGAGGTTATTGAACATATCAAGACAATACCGAACCATATTCTTCTCAATGTGGACGAATTAGCCAAAGAGGCAGGTGCGCCGACACAGGCTGCTAATATGGTACTGCTTGGTGCGTCCATACCAGTACTCGACATCGACCATGACAAGATGATTGCAGGAGTGCAACGCGTCTTTGCACGCAAGGGCGATGCTGTCGTACAGAGTAATATAGCGGCGGTAGAAGCAGGATACCATAATTCAAAACCGAACGGAATATCTTAATACCATAACAGTACCACATGTTTCCATTAAACAAGCAATTAGTTGACCAAACTTGTATGGACTTTGGTCTTCGTAATGCACACGAATTAGGAAGCGCGTCCATACGACAACTCGTAGGTGTAATCAAGGACATCGAACGAGCCACAGGCGAAGAATTTATACACATGGAATTAGGTGAGCCTGGACTTCCGTCGGAGATGATAGGTATCGAAGCCGAACATCAGGCGTTGCTGCATGGATGTGCGGCGCATTATCCTGTAATCACCGGTATTCCGGAAGTTAAGCAATGGGGCAGTGAGTTTGTAAGAGCCTTCGTTGGACTTGATATCCCCGAAGATTGTATCGTGCCGACAGTAGGCAGTATGCAAGCAGCGTTTGCGCTTAATCTTACGATGTCGCAACTTGACAAAGAGCGGGATACTGTATTGTTTATAGATCCGTGTTTCCCTGTACAGAAGCAGCAGTGTAAAGTGATAGGCGTACGAGTGGACTGTTTCGATGTAGCAGACTATCGTGGTGAAGCACTCGAGACAGAATTGGAGAAGCATTTTCAAACGGGGCGCATAGCAGCCATGCTCTTCTCCAATCCGAACAACCCATCTTGGATGTGCCTTACAGATAGGGAATTGGAAATAATAGGACGCCTTGCTACCAAGTACAATGTACTTGTTATTGAAGACCTTGCATACCTCAATATGGATTTCAGGGAGAAACGAGGTACGCCTTACGAACCTCCGTTCCAGCCTTCTGTAGGGAACTACACAAACAATTGTGTGCATATGATATCGTGTTCCAAAATGTTCTCCTATGCAGGACAACGCGGCGCAATAGTAGCAATGAACCCAGTTCTTGCGCACAGGTGTTTTCCCAGTCTCGCAGAACGCTACGGCAACGATGGACAGTTCTTGCGTAATTTTGTGTATATCATTCTATACAGCCTTTCTTCAGGTGTAACTCACTCTGTTCAGTATGCTATGGCTGCAATGTTTCGTGCAGCATGTCAGGGTAAGATACCTTTTGTTGAGAATACACGCGAATATGCACGACGAGCAGCCAAGATAAAAGAGATAATGCTTCGTAACGGCTTCCACATAGTGTATGACAAAGATGCAGAAGGCAGACCTGTAGGTGACGGGTTCTTCTTTACTTTTGGGTACAAAAATTGGACAGGCGAACAACTGTTGAACAAACTTATTTACTACGGTGTATCTGCCATAGCCTTGAGTAGTACAGGTGCGCAACGAGAAGGGATGCGCGGATGTGCCTCCTCTATCCGAGAAGACCAATACGATGAACTGAACAACAGACTGTCGTTGTTCAATAAAGATTATTGCAATGTCAGAATCGAATAGTTAATATCTACGACCATGAATAATAGTCCCAAATACCTAACTCCAGCGGAGGCGGTAAAATTAGTCAAGAGTGGAGATACCATCGTTGTGCAAGGCTCTACCTCTATACCGATGGTGCTTTTACGGGCATTGACTGACCGAGCATCGGAACTTCGTGATGTGAAAGTCATATCAGGTTTCGGCGTATATCCTGAAGACGCACCATACGCCAAGAAAGAACTTATAGAGTCGTTCCGTGCATTGAACATCTTTGTACCGAACAATCTACGTAATGCTATGCGCGAAGGAGTAGCGGACACTATACCTTGTTTTTTGGGAGAAGTACCGTTCTTGTTTCGTAGTAGGCAAGTGCCAGTTGATGTAGCATTTTTGAATGTGAGTGAACCTGATGAGAACGGCTACTGCTCTTTCGGTATATCGGCAGACATAGCGTATTCGGGTGCCGAATGTGCGAGGACGATAATTGCACAAGTCAACAAATATATGCCCCGTACTTTTGGTGACCCTGTTATTCATGTCAGTAAAATCAGTGCAATGTGCCGAGGTGATGAGCCATTGGTGGAAGTACCGACTTCGGTGCCTAATGAGATAGAGACCCGTATAGGGAACTATATAGCCGCCGAGATACCTGATGGTGCTACCCTACAGATAGGGGTAGGAGGAATACCGAATGCAGTTATTAATGCATTGAAAGACCATAAACATCTCGGACTACATACAGAGGCTATTACAGACGGTGTCTTGCCTCTGTTGGAGAGTGGCGTTATAGACAACTCTTTGAAACGGGTGTTGCCTGGTAAATCGGTCGGTTGTCTGGTGTTAGGTTCACGCAGATTATACGACCATATAGACAATAATCCTGATTTTGTGATTCGAGATGTGGCATGGACGAATGACCCGTCAATCATACGCCAAAACCCGAGGGCTATGGCAATCAACTCTGCTATAGAGATAGACCTTACAGGACAGATATGTGCTGATTCTATCGGAGATACTATTATATCGGGTGTAGGAGGGCAGCACGATTTTATGTACGGTGCTTCTTTGTCGGAGGGAGGTAAGTGCTTCATCGCTCTTCCCAGTATGACGCGCGGAAAGAATGGTAATCAAGGTAAATCGAAGATAGTGGCTCATCTTACGCCAGGTGCAGGCGTTGTGACTACACGGTTTCAGGCACAATACATAGCCACAGAACATGGAATAGTTTATCTACGCAATTTGCCCCTTGCAGAACGCGCCAAAGCACTTATCAGTATTGCAGACCCGTCTGTAAGGGAAGAATTGGAGCGTTCTGCTGTTGAGCGTTTCGGTATAGGGTTTTTGAGATTGAAATAGTTGGTTTTAATTAACAATTAATAATTAACAATTAATATGCAGGGGAGCAATTAACAATTAACAGTTAACAATTAACATGCAGAGTATGGTCGAAGTGCGATGTGTGTTTTTTAGGGAACACATTGTTCTATCTTTGAAGGGGAGTTGAGAGCCATAGCACGCTATGGCTCTACAGTATACAAGAGCGAAGTTACAGACGACGGGCAAAGGACGACTGTGGATGACAGGCGGCTGGAGGGTCT
>CAVHKB010000177.1:0-5367 GCA_963636305.1 Prevotella sp. P5-108 | reverse complement strand
TCTTAACCGGTGAGAAATGCTATTCCATAGAGGAAGTGGCAGACCAGAAAGTGCGTACGGCGTTCTTTAAGGTAGGGCAGACAAAGATAGAGTTATTGGAGCCTACCTGCCCAGAGTCGACTATCGCGAAGTTTATAGAGAAGAATGGCGGTCGTGGTGGAGTGCATCACGTAGCCTTTAACGTAGAGAGCGTGGAAGATGCGCTCAGAGAAGCAGAGGCAGCGGGACTGCAACTGATAGACAAGGCACCCCGCAAAGGAGCCGAGAACTTGATGATTGCTTTCTTGCACCCGAAAAGTACGAAAGGCGTTTTGACAGAATTGTGCCAGCAGCCCAAGTAGATAGGTAACAGTGTTGCAGGTAAGTTGGCATCTGTGCTGACCAAGAATGTGACCTATAACTTAGAACAAATATGAATACAGATAATTTACAGAAACTGATTAACAACCGCCTAAAGGCACAAGCCGGTGGCGGTGAAGCAGCAGTAGAAAAACATCATGCGAAGGGCAGTTATACCGCCCGTGAGCGTATCAATATGCTTCTCGACGAGGGTTCGTTTGAGGAGGTAAATATGTTCTTGACCCATCGTTGCCACGACTTTGGCATGGAGAAGAAGGTATTTCTCGGCGACGGTGTGGCAGTAGGCTCGGGTACTATTGACGGGCGACTTGTCTTTGTCTTTGCACAGGACGCTACCGTTATCGGTGGCTCGTTGAGTGAGACTATGGCGCAGAAGATATGCAATGTGATGGACCAAGCCATGAAACTTGGTGCGCCAATCATAGGTCTGAACGATTCAGGTGGTGCGCGTATCCAAGAGGGAGCATGCGCATTGGCAGGCTACGCGGAAATTTTTGAGCGTAACATTCTTGCGAGCGGTGTAGTTCCACAGATTAGCGTTATATTTGGTCCGTGTGCTGGTGGTGCCGTTTATAGTCCTGCACTGACAGATTTCATCATGATGACTGAACAGAACTCGTATATGTTCATTACCGGTCCTAAAGTAGTGAAGTCAGTTACAGGCGAGGATGTCAGTGTGGAGGACCTTGGCGGTGCGAAGGTGCATGCTACCAAATCGGGTGTTACGCACTTTGTGGCAGCCACAGAAGAGGAAGCCTTGCGGGAGGTTCGTCGTTTGATTAGTTTTATTCCACAGAATAATATGGAGGAAGCCCCCCTATTGAAATGCACCGATGACCCGATGCGTGTGGAAGAAACGCTGAACGATATTGTGCCGGACGACCCAAATAAGCCTTATGATATGAAAAGCATCATCAATCTGATTGTGGATAATGGTGATTTTATGGAGGTACAGAAAGACTATGCAAAGAATATCATCTGCGGTTTTGCGCGTTTTAACGGTCGTTCGACCGGTATTATTGCCAATCAGCCGAGTTGGTTAGCCGGAGTTCTTGACTGCGACGCCAGTCGTAAGGCTGCCCGTTTTGTGCGCTTCTGTGATGCATTCAATATCCAAATACTGACGCTTGTGGATGTACCAGGATTCCTTTGCGGTACAGGGCAAGAATATGCGGGTATCATAGACCATGGTGCCAAACTTATGTTTGCATACGGAGAAGCGACTGTGCCTAAAGTGACGGTTACTATCCGCAAGTCGTACGGTGGAAGTCATATCGTGATGAGTTGCAAGCAGTTGCGTGGTGACGCTTGCTATGCTTGGCCTAATGCAGAAATTGCCGTTATGGGTGCAAGCGGTGCCGTAGGTGTATTGCAGGCGAAAGCAATAAAGGCTATTGAAGATACGGAGGAGAAAAAGAGGTTCATCGCAGAAAAAGAGGCGGAGTATCGTGATTTGTTTGCGAGTCCATACCAGGCGGCTAACAGGGGTTATATTGATGATATTATCGAGCCTCGCAATACGCGTAAGCGTATTATTCACGCCTTTGAGAATTTGCAGACAAAGCGTTTGACGAACCCATTAAAGAAGCACTCTAATATACCTTTGTAATATGATACTATTAGCAGTCTCGACGGAAGTTACAGGTATAACTCCGTTTATATGGATGGTTACGGGTATCGGCTTTCTGTTGGTGCTGGTGCTGTTGTATATCTTTGTATATGTTATGAAGTTAATGGGTTGGATTATGCAACCCCGCGTCAAGCCTACAAGTAAAGACGCTGAAAGTCATGCCGAGAGTGTGGCACATACGCAGAAAGATAATACAGAGCATATTACGCTTACTGCAGACAGTACGGCGGCCATAGCGTTAGCCCTCCATCTTTATTATAACAGCGTGCATGATGAAGAAAGCACCAAAACGATTGTTCAACCTCACCGTACGCAATGGAATAGCAAAATGTACGGTATGAATAACTTACACAGATAATGAAATCATTTCAATTTACTATTGATGGTCGTAAGTTTGATACGACAGTCAATGAGATAAGCGGCGATATGGCAGAGGTTACCGTAAACGGTACCACCTTTCATGTAGCGATAAACCAGAATAAGAGTATCTCTTCCGTCAAGTCCGCCGCAGCCAAGCCGCAAGTGGCTCCTGTAGTAGCACAAGCAGGGGGCAATGTTGCCGTAAAGAGTCCGCTACCTGGCAGTATTGTAAAAGTAGTAGTCAGCGCAGGTCAGACTATCAAGAAAGGTGACTTGCTGCTTACTATGGAGAGTATGAAAATGGAGAACAACGTACTCAGTGAGTATGACGGTACGATTAAGAGCGTACTTGTTCAGCCTGGTCAGAATGTGATGCAGGATGACAAACTCGTAGAGATTGAGACGGTTGCCGTAGTTGCTGCTCCTGCAGCACCAAAGGTTGAGGCACCAAGACCCGTTGTTACACCCAAGACGGAAGAAGCCAAACCCGTTGTACCCGAAACGAGCGCGTCAGTTAGCGGCAAGAAGGTTCTTTCGCCGTTACCTGGTTCGATTATCAAGGTAATGGTAAGCGAGGGACAATCGGTAAAGAAAGGCGATACTCTTCTTACTCTTGAATCGATGAAGATGGAGAATTCCATTCAAGCCGAGTGTGACGGTGTAGTAAGCAAGATTGCAGTAGTTGCCGGGCAGAGTGTAATGCAGGACGATCTGCTTGTTGTAGTTGGTTAATTGAGTTACAACTATGTGGACTGATATTTTAGATTTTTTCCGTACAATGGGGTTTATGCACATGGATTGGCGTCAGTTAGTGATGCTATTTGTGTCGTTTCTCCTGCTCTACCTGGCTATCAAGAAGCAGTATGAACCGCTATTGCTCCTGCCTATTGCTTTCGGTATGTTGCTTACGAACCTACCTAATGCGCACATGTTTAATCAGGAGTTATGGGATTTGTTTTTGGCCCAAGAGTTGTTTTACGACCCCAATACTGTAGATTACAGTCAGATATCGAACATATTGGAAGCCTTTCGAAATGGTATTTTGGTAGATGCGGCGCACCATACTGAAGAGATGGTAGCGATTGCGAATCCGTTTTATCACAGTTACGGAGCCGTGATGAAGGAAGCGGGTCTGTTGGATGTACTGTATATCGGCGTGAAAGCAGGTGTATATCCTTGTCTTATCTTTGTCGGTGTAGGTGCGATGACAGATTTTGGTCCTCTGATTGCTAATCCGAAGTCGTTGATGTTGGGTGCGGCAGCACAGTTGGGTATATTTGCCACTTTCCTGTGTGCTAATGCATTGGGCTTTACGCCTGCTGAGGCTGGTTCGATCGGTATTATTGGTGGTGCTGACGGTCCTACGAGTATCTTTTTGACCTCGAAGTTGGCACCTCATTTGCTTGGTCCTATTGCGATTGCCGCCTATTCGTATATGGCACTTGTTCCGGTTATTCAACCTCCTATTATGCGTCTTCTGACGACGGAGAAAGAGCGTGCCATTAAGATGAAGCAATTGCGTTCGGTAAGTAAGACGGAGAAGATTGTATTCCCTATTATCATTACAGCGATTGTGTCGCTTGTTTTGCCCGATGCTGCCCCATTGATTGGTTGCCTTATGCTTGGTAACCTGATGAAGGAGTGTGGTGTTGTTGACCGTTTGAGTAAGACGGCGCAAAATGAGTTGATGAATATAGTTGTTATCTTCTTGGGATTGTCGGTAGGTGCTACAGCGACCGGTGCTACATTCCTGAACGTCAAGACATTGCTTATCCTTGCGATGGGTATTGTTGCGTTCAGTATTGCGACAGCAGGTGGTGTGCTGTTTGCCAAACTGATGAATCTGTTCTCGAAGGATAAGATTAACCCGTTGATTGGTTCTGCTGGCGTGAGTGCTGTGCCTATGGCTGCTCGTGTGAGCCAAATAGAAGGGCAGAAGGCAGATCCGAGCAACTATTTGCTGATGCACGCCATGGGTCCGAATGTTGCGGGTGTGATTGGCTCTGCAGTAGCAGCGGGTATTCTTCTGAGCATGTTAGGATAATAAGAATTCGTTTGATGGAGCGTTGTCGGCAGAATGGCAACGCTCCATTTTTTGTATATTATATTTGATTATATCGAAGTATGGACACCCAAAAGATTGTTCTTCGCCTTGAGAATAAGGGCGTTAAGCCGACAGTGAATCGTATATTAGTTTATCAAACCCTTGTGCGGTTAGGTCGTCCTGTGAGTCTTCGAGATATGGAGGATGAGATGTTGAACCTTGACAAGTCGAGCATCTTTCGAGTGTTGACTCTGTTTGCAGAGAATGATGTGGTGCATGCGTTTGAGGACGGACGGGGGATATTGCACTATGAACTGTGTCAGCATACAGAGGGTGAGTGTCAGCATACAGAGGGGCATCTTCATTTCTATTGCGAGAGTTGCCAACAGTCGTTTTGTTTGGAGGAGATACCCATTCCATCGATTCATTTGCCGATTGGTTTTCAGGCACATTCCGTTTCATTTGTTATCAAAGGTGAGTGTCCTGCCTGTGCTGAAAAGCATAAGAAGGGTTGATTGTTTGGTTTGGTTTGTTAGGTTGTTGGGAGATAATTGTAGAGGAGTTAAAACGGTAACACAGAGTTTTTCCGTCGAAAGGGAGTTGAGAGCCATAGCACGCTATGGCTCTACAGTTAGCCTAAACAAAGTTACCGACGACGGGCAAGAGACGACGGTGAATGATAGAGGATTGGAGGGTCTGGGGATTCTGGATTTCTGGGGGATTGTTGGAGGGAGGGGAACAGAGTGTTCTACCTGCGAAAAGGAGTTGAGAGCCATAGCACGCTATGGCTCTACAGTTAGCATAAGCGAAGTTACCGACGACGGACAAGGGACAACAGTGAATGACAGACGGCTGGAGGGTCTGGGGATTCTGGATTTCTGGGGGATTGTTGGAGGGAGGGGAACAGAGTGTTCTACCTGCGAAAAGGAGTTGAGAGCCATAGCACGCTATGGCTCTACAGTTAGCATAAGCG
>CAVHKB010000176.1:0-5423 GCA_963636305.1 Prevotella sp. P5-108 | reverse complement strand
GTTTGTCTTTGAGCGTTAGGATTTTGTCTTCTATTTGTCTGCGCTTGCCCATAGCCTGCTGCTTTTGAAACTATACTTTTCTATATAGGAAACTATATTTTGCCGAATATGAAGTTATTTTTATAGAAACTGTTTCCTACTAAATATGAAACTATACTTTTCAATATTCAAGAAAAACCGATAAGTATACTTTACGATTTTGCGGGCAAAGGTACGCCTTTTATTCTATATGTGCAACATGTTTAGGGCGCAATTCCAAAATTTACGCCACTTTTAGGAATAGTATTCCAAATTTTACGCCATTATTTGGAATAACACTCCAAATTTTACGCCTGCGCAATAGAGGATAAATCGCTATCTAAAACTGCGGCGAATGGATTCCATTTTGAGTACGCAATAGACATTGTAGAAGAAAGAGTTAAATTTGCCTAGCAGGCATACCCCCCCCCTAAAAGGATATAAAAGATTGACTATGAGTTGCATATCCTTGTTATAGACAATATGCAGTTGGCAGTAGGCTTTGCGGAACTCAAAGTATTGAATAAGGTATTCGAAAAAGCGTGTCTGGTGCTTGATATTCCGCTCACCATCCACCAGATAGAAATCGGAGGACAATCTGTCGTTGTAGTGCATAACCACAGCATACACAAGGGCGGCATTCAATTGCAGTTTTTCGTATTGTGGAATGGTCTTTTGCACGGCAAGTTCTGCATGACCCGTTTTTTCTCGCATAAGTGTATATCCGCAAAGGCTATGTGTTTCTTTCTCGAAAGCCCCAAATACAAGATATTGGTCTTGCCAAGTGTGTATATCTTTTATACAATTTTCTCGTTCCAAATGGGGCTGATACTTTTTCGGATAGGCGGAAAAAGCAGCTACCATCACTTGGAATATATCTTCTGCATAGTCGGCAGGGTTGATGATTTGTACATCAAAATGCTTGCACCCCTTGTTTATTTTGTATCGGTAATTAGAAGAGATCGTTTTAATGTCAAAAGGTGTATCCTTAATGCACCACCACCATTCTGTAGGTGTGCCGCAATCCCAATGGCTTGTCCAGCGAGCAAACATAGCACCACTTTCCTGCACGGCATCTCGTGTCTCCTGCTCGGTAGGGGCGGTATCTTTTGGATTTCCGCTCCATAGCAATGCGCCTTGATATGTATTCCAACGGCTGTCCATTTTGTTAGATTTCTTTTGTGATTATATATTGTCCGAATGCGTTCTTTTTTCCATCTGCAATAGGTGTGAAGCCGACTTTTGCAACGCCTCGTAAACTGGAATGATTGTCGCTATGAACTATCATATAGTATTCTTGACCTGTACCGAGGTCTTTCATTATTTCATTTAACAGCATAGGATAGTAGCCTTTGCCGCGCATTTCGGGTATAGTCATGCACGGTCCGATATGGTATGCGGCGTGGCTTCTCTCTCTCTCTCTCTCCCTCTCTCTCTAGCGATAAAGGGAAGTTGCGGATTTGGGGTACATACTTCCGCAGTGGACACGACACGATTATCTTTCCAAAGTTCATACAGCCAATACTCCCCTCCGGATAAGGCAGCAAACAACCTCCAAAGCAAAATATGGAGTTTGCCTTTCCATTCTTTACTATGTTGAAGTGCCGGGCGTACTTTGGTTACGGGCAAAGTACATTCAGTCGGAATGAATTGTGTGTGCTTAAAATATAGATACATAACATTAGATGATTTCGCCGGCATAGTGCATATTCTTACCTAACACGGTGCAGAATATCATTTGCAGGTCTTTGATGAATGAGTAATGGTCGAGATAGTATTTGTTGAGGCGTACCTTGTCGGGGAAAATGACTTGGTCGTTATAGGCCTGTGGGTCGGACTGTTGAGCGAGTAGATATTCCTCGTTGCGGTATTTGAGGCTGGCAGGTCCCGTGATTCCCGGACGCAGACACAAGATACGGCGGTCGTCTCCCGTCAGGCAGTCGGCATAGCCCGGCACATCGGGACGTGGCCCGACAAAACTCATATCGCCTATCAGCACATTCCATAGTTCGGGCAGTTCATCTATCTTGTAGCGGCGCAGTTTTTCTCCTAAAGGCGTGATTCGGCTCTCGCCTGCGACAGAAACAGACGATTGGTCTGTGCCGACACGCATGGTGCGGAACTTGTAGATTGTGAATAGTCTGCCGTCTTTGCCGACCCGCTTTTGGGTATAGAACACCGGTCCGTCGGGCATCTTGACCCGAATCAACGCTGCCACAACAAGCAGCACCGGCGAAACCAAAATCAAGCCGAGCAGTGCGCCAATTCGGTCGAATATATATTTAAGAAGCATAAGCGTATTAGTTAGCAAAGATGTTGCTCTAATGTATGCAGCCATTGTGCAAAATGCGGACAATTCTCTCGCATTGCCTCTAATCCGACCTCCAATGCCAAGATATTACCATCGATGATTTTCTCGTAGGCAGGGAGAACAGACAGCAACCGCTTGGATGGCGCACCCGTTGGGGAGGTGTTGATGTCTTCTGGGTTTGGGAATAGTGTCCGAATATGCCGAAGAGCCTCCACTTGGTCGGGTGAATAGTATCGTTGAAATCCTCTATCCGACGCAAACAGCAATGCTTCGAACTCGTGTTTCTGGATATAGGGAACGAAACGATTGTCCGCAATGTCTTTCCCGATAGCCTGCTCAATCAGTCGGATTTGCGTGTCGTGGTTGCGCTCGTCCTTCCACTGCTCGTATTCCGGCATATTTGCCATAGGAAGGCGGAAATAATCGACAAAAGTAGTAACCACTAAATCTGTATCTGCTGAATGTAGGCTCCGCAAAACATCGTCTCGGAGGTGTTTGTAATTCACAAAACCTCCACGAGCATTTACGCCTGTGCGCAGTAGAATAGGCGCAATATGAACCACTCCTTGCGCATAGAAATAAGGGGACAGAATAGTCGATACAAACTCTTGTTCGGTTTGCCCCTCCACAATTATCTCCAAGCGTTTCATGGTCTGCCTCCTATCACATTTTTCTCCCACAATGTGCCGATGGAATACTGTTCCAGCCAACCGGCTAAACGCTCCGAGTCCAGATGTCGAAATACACTTTGTCCGTTTTCCCGCTCCGATACGATGATGTCGGCAGGAGTGAAATTATCTACCAAACTTACGGATTGTGTGGCAACAATGATTTGTGTACCATTGGCGGCAGCCCGTTTGATAAGCCCGGACAGTTTGTTGATAGCCGAAGGGTGTAGCCCCAGTTCCGGCTCATCAATGACAATAGTTTGGGGTGGAGTGGGTTGTAGCAGAAGAGTTGCCAATGCTATAAAACGCAATGTGCCGTCCGACAGATTGGTAGCATCCAGATACATATCCGAATCTACCTCTTCCCATACCAAAGATATCTGCGTGGGAGCGAGTTCGCTCGGGTGAAGGTTGAAGCCTTTGAAATAAGGTGCTACGGAGCGGACAACGGATTCTATCATAGCAAACTGCGTAGGGGCATTCTCTTGGAGTTTGTAGAGGAACGCCGCTAAATTGCTTGCATCGTGCCGAAGCATCAGGTTGTCTTCTACCGAACAGGGTCTGCGCATCGGCGAGGTAATACTCGTGTCGTGGAAATGATAGACCGTAAAACTATCCAGGAACTGTTTGATGTATTCGGCACGCCATGCCTTTTGCCTGCTAATCTCCGATTCTTCTACCGAGTTATCCCAAGTCGTTTTGTCCCATAGTTGCTTATAGGATTGTGTACGGTCGGCGTGCGTGTTGAAATAGTCGCCCGTTGTGGCAATAAACAATTTGTTGTTCACTGTGGGCTTGAGAGAGAAGAAGAATGCATTTGTATCGGCGAAATTGAATAGTCCGTCTATCTGTTGCGATACTTTTACGCCTTTGTGTAACAACTTGTCCGCTCCACCATGCTCCACGACATATTCGCCCAATCGTTGCCGGTATATCTTGCGGAGCAACTCAAAGAAGGATATAAAATTACTTTTTCCCGCACCGTTACAGCCTACCAATATGTTGATAGGTTGTAGGGCGATAGTCGCCTCGCGAATAGATTTATAGTTGTATATCTGTACTTGTTTTATCATAGTTGAAGATTGTTATAGAACATCCGACAACAATTTAGACGCAAAGATAGTCCTTTTCTCGGAGATATGCAAGTATATGCGATGATAGCAAATACATTATTACAGTTAGTCTCGGAAAAGTTTTTGGAACACAAAGCCTCGTACGCGATTGGTCATCACTACTTGCACGACAAAGCGTCCAAGCACATTGTAGCAATAGCGGGGGAAGGAGATAAGTCGGTGCCAGAGCATATAGCGTTGCAAGTTCCGCTCGCTTTTGAAATAGCGCCACCCGCCTCGGCGTTGGTACATCTCTTTGCCTACACGAGCATGCACCAAGGTGTCCGGCAGATTGGCAAACTTTGCACCCGCCAATGCCATTCGTATCCAAAGGAAATAGTCTTCGTCATAGTGCCAATCTTGAAAGTTCCCGGCTTGCAGCACAGCCTCTTTGCGTACAAGGGTCGTCACCATATTCATAGGGCAGCGGGACTTCATGTAGCGGAGAATGTCCGAGTGCTGTAGCGGCACGACCCGTTTGCCGACGATATGGTCGGTAGAGTCGATAAACTCTTCGATTTGACCGCCCAAGACATCGGTGTCGGGGTGAACGGATAGGTAGTTCAGTTGTTTCTCCACTCGGTCGGGACACGAAATATCATCGCTATCCATGAATACCACAATGGCATTGCGTGCAGCGTTTATACCCGCGCCGCGAACCGCGGCTTGGCCGCGGTTCGCGGGAAAGCGCTGCAATCGCAGAATGGGGTATTCGTCAGCAAGCGACTGAATATTAGTCTCCAAGTCTTCGCCTATCGGTCCATCGATGACTAATAAAACCTCATCGGGTGCAACGGTTTGTTGCACCATACTTTGGAAAGCAAGGCGAAAGAATGCAGCGTTATCATTCTTGTATACGCCCATGCAGACGGTATATGCGGGGTAGGTGGTGGTCATTATGTTTTTAGAATTTCAGTTTGACGATGGAGTGCTTTTCTCGCTTGGAGAGTATAATTGTATGTGTGATTTTTACTATTGGCTCTTCGTGTAACAAAGGAATGTGCAAAAAATACATGTTGCTAATTGAGCATATAATCTTTATCTTTCTTGTCTATTCAACTTGTGCTTTTTTTGCACAGGTTGGGTGGCTCAATATCCCTGTGTTGCTACTTTTTCTTGGGTTGTGCAGATTTTGCACATATCAAGGTTGCTCGTTGGGGATAGTATTAGTCAGTTCTTTTTCGTTTCTTATTTTTTTGCTTGCTGTGCTGTTTATATTTTCAGTTTGCTGTTGGCGTATTGTTAGGTTCTACAATAGGTGTGCTATGCGCTGCGTCTGCGAAGCGGGGTTGGATAGAGCATAATATCTGCTTC
>CAVHKB010000175.1:0-5509 GCA_963636305.1 Prevotella sp. P5-108 | reverse complement strand
TGATTGCTTACGCTCCGTGTATCAACCACGGTCTGAAAGCAGGTATGGGCAAGAGTCAAGCCGAGGAGGCTAAAGCCGTTGAATGTGGTTACTGGCACTTGTGGCGTTACAATCCTGCATTGGAAGCAGAGGGCAAGAACCCGTTCTCGCTCGACTCGAAGGAGCCGCATTGGGATAAGTTCGAAGACTACCTGAAGGGTGAGGTTCGTTTCGCCAGCGTGATGAAGCAGTACCCGACGGAAGCAGCAGACCTGTTCAAGGCAGCGCGTGACAACGCACAATGGCGTTACCGCTCCTACCAGCGCATGCTCCAAACCTCCTGGGAGTCTTTCGACGAGGAAAAAAAGGACTAACTGTAAAGACTATAAGGTCTAAATTAAGAACAGAGAAATGGTCTTAATAAGGACTAACAGTTAGTCGCGGATGCCTATAAGAAGGCTCCGCAAGACTGCATACTACAAAATCGGCTGTCTGCCCAATCGGCAAGACAGCCGATTTTGTATACTATGCACTACAAAACTCAACTATATAGCCTATCTATAACACATAGTTAAATCTCTCCCCCTCACCCTTCACCCCAACATAGAACAAGCAGAAACAATCATTCACCAATCACCTGAAATGTCCCTGCAATAACATCCCCCATTGAACGCCTCTCATGGCATCTTCCTTCTACATAAAGTCTGTAAAAGCCCCCCATTACAAAAAGCAGACAGACCCGCCGCAATTCGGCAAGTCTGTCTTCTCTGTCCTATAACTTCTCGTTCTATTTCTTGAAGTGGTAGATTATTTTTCCTGTATCATCTTCATCCGTCTCAATGTAGGAGAAAACGAGTTCATTCTTGGTCAGCGTACTGATGATATAATCGATTGTTTCTCCCTCATCGGTGAGTTGCAAACGCTGTTCTCCATTGACAGTCTCGATGGAATAGGTAAAGTTACCGCTCTCTGAGTCGCCGTCTGCTGATAACATATAATAGACGGTCTTGTCGTCCTTGAAAGTATAAGTGAGTTTATAATCACCTATACTGTCTGTATCAACTACTTTCCCGTCGTTATCATAATACTTGATAACGTGATTGTCTATGTCAAATATAGTCCCAAGCACATCATTGTAATAACTATCCACTGTGCTGAGAGTCCAAGTCCCAACAATCAAGTCGGAGGGTTCATTCTTGCAGGAGGTGAATCCCATCCCGAATGTGAGTGCAACTGCAAGGCCCAAGAGAGCCGTGCGAATACAATAAGTTTGTCTCATCGTAAAAAAGATTTTAGTTTGTTAGTATTATAAGTAATGTTTTGTATTCTTCGTAATATCAATCTATATGGCATTGATTACCATAAAAACTTAAATATCGGTGGCAAAGGTATATAATATTTGTTGAATAGACAAATAAATAGTAAACAAAATTGCATTTTGTGTGCTTTTTATTGTAAAACAAAAAGAAATCCCCGCAATGCATGGTGCATAACAGAGATTTATATATGTTAAACGATATAGGCATTTCTTTCACATTCTCTTCGGCTACGCTGCACTTCCTGCCGCTGCCTGCGAAAATGTTCTGCCCTTTCCCGCCGCGTTATATGCCGTACACACAAGCGGCAGTCTGCTCATAGGCGAGTCTGTTCTCAATCTCCCGTACCGTTGTTCGTCCCGTAGTAGTCAATGGCGTCCTGCAAAGGGGTGTCTTTCAGATAGATACAATTTCCCATTCCCCAGTATTCCCTGCTCACAGATGCCACTCTACATGCAGTTTTGCCCAATGTTGCGGTTGCAATATGCCGCCATAGTCATAATATACCCGATTGGTCATATTCTGGCACTCAATAGCCACCTGCACCGACTCGTTCGACCAATACAGTTTGCCGTCAAACAGTACAACTGGCTTGTAATCGCATATCATCCCGCTACGGTCCGAATAGGTCCCATGACGCTGTTGGTATCTCATACTCCACGACGCACCAAACCCCTTCCATATCTTGTGTTCTATCCTGACTACCATCTTGTGGCGGAGATAATCCAACGCATATTTGCTCAACATCTCGCCGCTCTCCTTGTTCACATCCGTAAACGAATACGACAACTCCACCTTCCGCAGATAATCATATCCTCCAACACCCACACTCGCCTCCACGCCCGCTGCATTCACTTTCGTATGATTCACCGAGTTCCATTGAACAATAGAATCCACAGCAGGCTTCACCCAATCAATGATATTGCGCCCCCAACGGTAGTAGCCCGATGCATTGGCATACCAGTGTTCCCCCTCGTATTTCATTCCCAACTCCAACTGTAACGCCTGCTCGGCTTTTAACTCCGGATTGGCTGACTGAACCTTGCTTTGGTAATACAAATCTGTGTAGGTTGGCACACGGATTGCCCTGTTGAAATTCAGGAACACCTTTCCTCTCTGAAGAAAAGTATATCCTATGTTCGCACCAAGTGTCCAGTCACTCCCGAAGGTCGAGTTCCATATTCCTGCAGCACCTATATTCCCCGTCAGATTTCCGTAATAGACATACTGTTCCGCAAAGTAACGGACATGAACTCGGTTATGTACCCCCAAGTTACTGCTGTGGATATACTCGTCCCGCACGTCCACTCCCGCTACACTCTTCCCGTATCGCTCATTCCATCCTGCCGCTATATGCGCCCCTGTCGTGTGCGTCCAATGCACATTGGCACCCGTGTACCACGACGGAGCATCACCACCGTCACTCTCTTTCCCGTCCCGATATAGTTCAAACGAATCATAGTGCGTGCGGTAATAGACATTACCCTCAATATAGCACTTCTTCCAACGATGTGCGTACGACACCGACGAAAACAACATTCGCGTTCCGTCAAACTGATTAGGGTAGGTCAGTGAATAGAAACTGTTCGCACCTGCATCCTTCATCTGCATTCCCAACTGAATATCCAACTCCTTCCAACCCGTCTGCATATACATATTGGCAATCTGGTAATCCGTGTTATCCGTATATCCGCTGCTGCGGTTATAACTCATACTCCCGTTCCAATACCAGTCCCCTTTCTTTACACGCCCGCTCAACGACGGATTCAGCAAACCGTACTCCCCCGTCGTAAGCGATGCCGTCAAACGCTGATAATCCTCCAACAGCCCCCCGCTGCGGGTAACAATGTTTATCGCACCCGAAAACGCACCTATCCCGTAGTTCGTTCCCTGCATCACCTCTACTCGCTCAATCAAACTGACATCAATTGGGATATCCAACGAATAGTGACCCGTCTGCGGGTCCGTTAGATCTATACCGTTCACAAGTATCCTTATCTGATCTTGTGTACCGCCCCGTATCGACAGGTCCGCTTGAACTCCGGACGCACCCCGTTCACGCAAGTCTATCCCTTGCGCCAACTCAAGTACATCCGCCACAGTGTGAACGGGCAGACGCGAAACCTCTTCGCTGGAAATAGTAGTGACTAATCGGAAAATGTCCGAATGGAACTCAGAGCGTTGCGCAACCACACTCACTTCGTCTATCTGCAGTTGCAACGCATCTATGCCTTCCGGTGGCTCACTCTCTTCTGCCTGCAAGGAACTCACTCCGAACAGCATACAACATACCGCTATGGATATGCCTGACTTCAGTAGTTCCTTGTCGCATATAGAGCGACTCACCCTCCCTATGCTCACTATCCTATGCAGCGAGTTGAACGCTGAATACGACTTGTTCGCAAAACGACGGAAACGGAAGACGACGGATTGAATATATTGTCGGTTCATAATTCATAACCATAGTGGCGCAGACGGGAGTCCTTCTGACGCCAGTCCTTGTCCACTTTAACAAACAACTCAAGGTATATCTGTTTCTCAAAAAATGCCTCTATGTCTTTGCGGGCTTCCATGCCAACCCGCTTGATCGATGCGCCACCCTTGCCTATCAGTATGCCCTTCTGCGACTCACGCTCCACATAAATGGTGGCAACTATCCGTATCAACTTCTCCTCCTCCTGAAAACGCTCCACTTCCACCTCCACCGAATATGGCACCTCCTTGTCATAGTTCAGCAGTATCTTTTCACGGATAATCTCATTCACAAAAAAACGCGCTGGCTTGTCCGTCAATCGGTCTTTCTCAAAATAAGGAGGACACTCGGGCAACAACTCTATAATCCTGCGCATCAGCACATCTACCCCGAAACGCTCTTTTGCCGACAAGGTAAACACCTCCGCCTGAGGCAGTTCTTTCTGCCAGTATTCCACCAAGCGTTCCAAACTGTCCTGCGTGGTTAGGTCTATCTTGTTTATTACGACCAAGATATGCGACTGCATCCTACGGACACTCTCCACATATTCTGCATTCTTCTCTATATTGTCCTGCATGTCAGTCACATAGAGCAGCACATCGGCATCTGTAAGTGCCGAGCGCGAGAAATCAAGCATCTGCTCCTGCAATTTGTAGTTCGGCTTCAGTACACCGGGAGTGTCCGAGAAGACAATCTGATAATCCTCACCGTTCACTATTCCCATAATTCGGTGACGAGTCGTCTGCGCTTTCTGCGTGATAATCGACAACTTCTCACCTACTAACGCATTCATCAAGGTCGACTTGCCGACATTGGGGTTCCCCACTATATTTACAAAACCGCTGCGGTGCATACTACTGTCTTTTTCGTTCTAACAAGGTGCAAAGGTAATCACTTTATTTGGTCTGTGCAATCTCATTCATGATGATATGGCTCTCCACCTAATATGGTCATCGCTCTATACAACTGTTCAACGAACAACAACCGTATCATCTGGTGCGAAAAAGTCATCTTCGATATCGATACTTTCTCGTTGGCACGCTCATACACAGCACCCGAAAAACCGTAAGGACCTCCGACCACAAACACAAGGTTCTGACCTGCCAATTGCCAACTGTTCACTTTCTGTGCAAATTCAATGCTCCTGTATTCCCGACCGTGTTCGTCTAACAATACAACATAGTCCGACGGCTGCAAGGCATCCAACTGCAACAAACCCTCTTTCTTCTTCTGTTCCTCTTCCGACAAGTTCTTCGTGTTCTTCAGTTCGGGTATCACACGGATTTCTGTCGGCAAACTATGCGACAGCCGCTTTCGGTATTCCTCCACCAAACCCTCTATGCGCGGGTCGGTTGTCTTGCCTGTTACCAATAAAGTCACTTTCATAATCTTCTTCCAACCAAAATGAAACCTTCAACCTCCCACATCCCCTCTTTCAACATCTCGCATCCCCTCCTCCAACCTCTCATATCACTTCCTGCATTATTTTATATTGTCTTCTGCATTATTTCGTATCGCCTTTTGCGACTTTTCATATCGTCTTCTGTAACATTTCATATCACTTGCTTCAAACTTTCCAACTCCTGCTTTTTCCCCACAATAACCATACCACCCGCAACCCCTCCCGCCTGCCTTTCCCTTCCCCTACGACTCCACTTCCTACACCCCTTCCTCAAAACTGCCCTCCGCCAAGCCCCATCATTCCTACCCATTCCAAAGGATTTATATACGATTTATATAG
>CAVHKB010000174.1:0-5516 GCA_963636305.1 Prevotella sp. P5-108 | reverse complement strand
GTTAAAAGGGGGTTTTAAGGGGGTTTCTTGGGGTTTTGTTTCTTTCCTTGGTCGTCCTCCTTTTGCTCCGTTAACCTTATTCCTGTTACGAATTGCCTCCATTTCACTTTCTTTTGCAATGGCAGCCTTAACGAAACCTACAATCAGCGTGCCCATTGTGTCGGAAACATCAGGCTCTACACCATCAAAGACGAAACCGAACATAGTTTGATATGCAAAAAGTTGTTGCTTTGCGGTCATTCCCTGAATTGCTTCGTACCATTCTTCACAAAATGTTATCGTTTTGCCCATATTGGTAGGAGTTTTTTAGGTTGATTATTTACTGTTATACTTGGTTGCTTTCTCAATATTGAGGTCGAGGCGTGTGCGGATAAGCACCCACAAATTGCGCTCGAAGCCCTGAAATTGTGCCTCCTCTCCTCGGAAGGAGTAGGCTATCATTGCATCGTAAAAGCGCAGGCGCGTAGCGTCGGGCAACCCGTCGAGAGCATCAGCAAAGGAGCGGTAAAAGATAAACCACTTTAGATTGTTTCTGTCTTTATCGATACTGCTCGGTCGTTGAGCGTGCGATGCTCGTTGAGCACTCCCTGCTGATACAGGTTGTTGAGCGAGGCTCTCGCCATCGCCCACACTTGCCGTTGTAGTTCGACAAGCGGCACAATCCCCGGTGTCCTTTCCTTTTGCATCCTGAGAATTGTCTGCTTGATTATTTCGTCCATTCTTGTTTTTTGTCCAGAACATAGTTTTAAGTATTATTTAAGTCGTATTGGGAAACCTGCGTGATACCAAGCCAGAAGCATTGCATCACGCACTTCCTGATTGGTGCGCTTGATGTGGTCTGCGCCAGTGACTGTAATGATTTCCTCGTGGGTTATCTTGCGGTCTTTGCCACTCCAGAGTTTGCGGAGTGGTCGTTGCAGCACCACGTTAAGACCGTAGGTTTCGGCGAGCATCACGATGCACTTGCCTATCTGGTGGTTGCAACCTACGTGGTAGTTCTTCTTGGCAGCAACTGCCTTACTGTCGGTTGGCAGTAGGTGGAAGTTGTGCGCCGTAGTCCACGAGGCTTCTACCACGATGACGGTGCGCTCCCTCGGCAGGGTATCGGCGACGTTGTGGAAGTACTTGATGAGAGTGGGAAACGTCATTACCTGTGGGATGATGTTCCGTGTAGTGGTGTCGAGTAGTGCCACGCCGCTTTTGTCTGTATCAGGGTCAATGCCTATTATGTAAGTTGGTTTCATAGATATTCCTTGTTTCGTTGTATGGCTGCTTCCGCCTGCCTTATCATATATTCCTCTTCGGGGGAAGGTATGTAAAGCCCCAGTCGTGATGCCCAGTTGCGGAAACGGGTTATTGCCGTGGTCATATCCTCCTTGCTTACAGAAGCAGACGATATTAGGTGGCGTGTCGTCTTGCCTATCACCTTGTCGTAATGCTCCTCAATGAAGATGTCAGGATTGACAAGCAGTTTGAAGTATTGTTGCTTGGCGTATTCGAGGGTGTTGCCAGTTTCCATTGCCACGATACCGATGCACACGTGCAAATAACGGTTCTGTGGGTCGGTGCGTTGGCGGCGTTCTGTTATCTCGATGCGCTGCGCCTGCTTGTCGATGAGCGACTGCAGGCGTGCCTTGGCACGCTCACAGTCGTAGGGGGATGTGAAGTCGTAGAGCATCAGAAAGGAAGATGTTCAGCCACTGGTGCGCTCTCTATCTCTTCGGTGCTCACGGGGGCTGCCTGTAACGGCTGGCGCTCCTCGAAGTCGCCGACGATGTAGTTTACTCCTTCCTTACGTTCTTCCTTCTTAGGGGCGCAGGATGCGAAGTGCGTGTAAGTGTGGTTACCGAACGTCTGCGGTTCTTTGCGCTGGTAGAGTGCCAGATTAAGGAAGGTGTGCACCTCTCCATTTTTTAGCGTCACCTCTCGGAAACATTCCTTTGGCACGCGCGATAGGTCGATTGAGCCTGAATAATTCATAATGTTATTTATTTAGTTGGGTTAATCTTATACTTGATTTGGTCGTTGTCTGCTTGATGTACTGCCTATATAGGTCAGGGTGGTCGGCACGGAAAGCGGTTGCATCAAACGTGTCCTTTACGGTGGGTTCCACATAAGTGAGGCGTATGCTGTCGGTTTCCCACCGCTTCACGTTGTGCTTCTCCATCTCTGCCTTCAACCCGTTCATCAGACGGTCGCGGCTCTCCTTGATTTCTTTGAGTTGGGTGTCGAGCCAGATGATTTGCTCTTCCATCTTGCGGTACTGCTCTGGTAGAGTGTTATCGGCAGGACTGAGAGGATTGACGAACTGTTGCCCTTGCTTCTCTGCTTCGAGGAGCGCCTTTACCACGTCGTCGGCGATGCGCTGCACCTCGACAATTTTGCATTTGCCGTCCCTGAGCCACACGGCATAGAGTTGAGCGGCGTGGAGCGTAGGGTTAACCAACTCGAAGAGGTAAGCGTAAATGCTAAGTTGCCACTGCACATACTCCTTGTTCAGGCGGCTGGTAGTCTTAATGTCGGCAAGGATATAATCGGTGTCGGAGAGGCGATACACCTTGTCGATTGGCGAGGCGAATGTTTCGCCGTCAGTAACAATGTATTCGCTTGCTTCGTACTGCCAGCCTTGTTTGCTCACTGCATCGCGGTAGGCTTTAATCACGCCATTGTCGCACGACAAATCGAACTCGTCGGCGAACTCTGCAAGCGTGTGTATCTCTTTGCCGCGTTCCGCTGCCTTTTCAAGGGTGTCCTGCGGAATGTCGGCGTACATATCGGGAAATAGTTGGCGGTGGAGCATCCCAGTGATGCCCTGACGCGCCTCCCCGTCAGCAGTCATATAGGTGTGGCTGACGGGGTCTAATGATATATGGGAATAGGTCAGCATATTACTTTGCCCTTAGTTGTTGTTTGCGCTGCGTGCAGGCAGCAATTAGTTCGCTATTATTACGGAGTGCTTCAGGTGCGGAGCGGTAGACGCTCACGATACCTTCCTCCGTGGTCTGTGCGAGCACCGATGCGATAGCCTTTTTCAGTGCATCGGTGTCTGTTTCTTTGGTGGCTGCCTTCTTGGCGTTGCCTGTATTGAGGTAATCTGCATCCTTGGTGTCGTCGATAGCAAGCAGACCGTTAAGGGCGTACTTGCGAGCGTAGGACGATGTAGAGCCTGTCAGTTGGCTGCCTGTCATTCCTTTTTGGCTCTCGTCTTCTCTGGCGTAGGCTGAGTTGCTGAGTGAGTGCTCGCCGTCGGAGAGTGTGGCGGTTGCCTTGATGTAGTAGCGCTCGCCCACCATCGTCATCTCGTCGGTGACGGTAACATATAGTCCGTTGTCCTTTAGCAGGGGTTTAACCGCTTCGAGGATGTCCTCACAGGAGCGATAGTTGTAGCCGCCGAACTTGTTACGCTGGTTCTTCGGGGCTTTGAGAGAGGATTGCACCGCAATCACTTTCTCTGCAAATGTCTTTTTCTCTTCCATAGCAGGATTGATTTAGATTTTTTCAAGACGGCGGACGGCATAGCCTCCAAGGAGACACATTGCCAGGGCGCTGGACTTGACGATGATTGTTGTTGAAATACTGTCTGTATCGCATTCGCCTGCGAGGACGAACACACCTACTACTGCGAGCAGGTAAGCGATAATTGTTAATGCTGATTTCATATATATCTGAATTTTGATTTCTTATAAAAAGGAGGTCGCTATCCTCACGGACGGCGACCTGAAAGGAGATTATATGTAAAAATTAGTTGGGGTAGTGGTCGGGGAATCGAACCCCGCGCCGCCTCTGCGGTCGTACCGTAACCACTGGCTGCCCTGTCCTCACGGATGGAGCAGTAAAGCAATTATGAATCTAAATAAACAAAACGTCTATTGAGACTATCTAACCTCCAAAACCTATCCCTCACGGGCAGAAATTGGTAACTTAATTGGATTAACGTTCAAATGACGATACAATAAACTGCGTTTACACTGTGCCAGCCGGGGCATCGAACCCCAACGGAAGGAAACTAATGAAAAAAATCAGTCACCTTCAGAAAAAACCATACCTACCTAAAAACCGAACCTCCGTTCATTCCTCGTGGGCTGGCGTGTGTTGCCCTATCCTCACGGACGGAGCAACTGAGATTTGTCAATACTTCGAATGAAAATAGTATCACACATTAAACAGTAAAGAAAGTACTCTTATGGGAGCACCCGATGGCGGGGTCGAACCGCCTCGGCTTGCGCCGCCGCCGTGGTATCGGGTGGTGGCTGCCGCCTGCGCATCGGTCGTGATGTCAGGGAGCAGCCTATATAATTAAAAAGAAACGAGTTTCTTTTATTGGGTTGTTTAATACTCTGGGTAGCCTTATACCCTACCCTTGGCACCCCATCTACTTACGAGCGAGACGGGGATAGCCTCTGCGAGCCAACTCGCACGCTCGGCTTTGTGGGCTTGTTGCGTGCAACTCTCGCAGGAATTAGTCGCTATATCCAGAATGTCAATGTGCTCTTTTCTTTGTAGGCAGGTGGGGAGTCGAACCCCACCATTTGACCGTCTGCCTTATGCTGTTTATGCGAGGGTGGGTGGCCTTAGCGGAGTGCCTTCAATACCTCGTCGATGTTGGTAATCTCGTATTCATTGCCCCAATCATCTAAACACCAGTCAACCCATACATCGTGGATGTCAACTTCATCGAGTTCGAGGCACTCAGGACTGTCGTATGAACCGCTTTCGTACGACCATTTAGCGTCGAAGAGGTAGCCGAAACTCATATCATATTCGTTGATGCCGCACTCGCATTCACCTTCTATGTTGTCGGGATATTCGTAATCGCGGTCGTAGGCTCTGCCATATACGCTTTCTTCGAGGATGGCGGCGACCGCCTTAATCATTTTTGGGGTTAATGTTAACTTTCTCATTTTCGTTTCTTTTTAAGTGGTTAGTAATTTATTTCCTAGTCCTGTTAAATTCTTCAATGTCCGACAGACGGTAACGGGTTACGCCGCCTTGTCTGACTGGATGTATCCAGTGGTGGCGCTGCCACTTCATTAGGGTTGACTTGCAGATGCTCATCATCTCACATACTTCTTCGCTTGTCATATATCGGTCTTGCGGCTCAGGCTTCACTGCATCCATCAGGGCTTCGCCCCATTGCAGGAATGCTTCGCGCAGTTGTTCGGGTGTCACCTGAATGGTGATGTTTGCCCCGCTGTTGATGAGTTGGTTGATAGATGCTGGTGTCATTGCAGTCTTGTTACGGTGGTTGTGTACTTCGTTCTGTCTTGGTTAACCTGGAATATCTTGCCCTGGGTCTTCTTCAGCATCGTGGCGTTGGAGCGGACGGTGGCGGGCATTGTCTCGGCGAACGTGAAGACGACCGTATCGCCGACCTTCATTGTGTTGAGCGTGCTGCCTACGCAGAGTTTTCTTACTTTTTCCATTGTCGTGTATTTTTGTTATTTTTGTCGTTTAAATATATTCATTCGGCGAAGTGCTTTGTGAATACACCGCAAAGATACGGCGCTATCTTGCAC
>CAVHKB010000173.1:3191-5528 GCA_963636305.1 Prevotella sp. P5-108 | reverse complement strand
GAGCCACAGGGCGCGGTTGGTTGGCTCCCCGCCCGTTGCTGAACGAGAGCGAGAGCAGCAACATGACATAGTACCAAAACGAGATGTTCATCTGTATCAACTAAGAATTAACAATTAATAATCTATATGCGTAGAGGGTATTTTCCTTGGTTTTTCCTTGGTTTTACCTTGTGCTTATGCTGTAGATGCTGAATGCGTAAATTAACAATTAATAATTAACAATTAACATGCAAAGTATGATGTCGGCTTTATACTATATCTACCTTGTATCCTCCTTATTCCTCCTTGCAAATAAGGCGACACATCATTGCACTAACGTTTGCTCCTAACGGCACGCCCCTCTTACTTCAGCGAGACAAATCGGTAGTTGATTTGGCTGCCCATTTCCACCACCATATAGTATGGATGCGGTTCCGGGTCTTGGCAAGTATTGACAATGATACACGTGGTACCCGCATAGTTTGTCACTTGGCGGCTATGGTCGTGCCCGCACCAATACATATCAACGCCGTACTTCCCCATCAGCCCCGTAATCTCGTACGTTTCCTCCATGGCATAGTTGGAAGTATGCCCCTGCGAGGCGTCCTGCTTGTAGAGATGGGTGTGCGTAAAGAGAATAATATGGCGATAGTGCTGTTGGCTCTTGTCTTTCAGCATGTTACGCAGCCAATTGAGTTGCGCCGTACCGAGCGTGCCTTCTGCCGAATCGAAAGAGATATAAAGGTCAAGCTTCTCCCCCGTAGTTTGGTCGTAAGTGTCAAACCAATACGCCGAAGTGTGAAAACGGGAACGGAAATCCGCCCACTGATTGAAATAGATGTCGTGGTTGCCGGGCGTGATAAACAGCGTATCGTGGTGCGACACAGCAGGTTCGGTCTGCAGCACCTGATAGGCGTTTTCGTAATAATGCGCATTGATAAGGTCGCCCAAATGGATGGCAAAGGGGCAAAGCGTGTCCGACTTGTAGTCCAACACAAAACGCTCTAAGTTATGGTGCGTGGTGTCGATATGCGAGTCGGTGCAGACATAGACCCGGTAGTCGGCGGGAACGGCAATGTGTATCTCGCCCCGCTGCTCGTTGTACGCCATCGACTCCGAGAAACGAGTTGCCACCTCCGGACTCGTGCCGTTGAACATACCCGGAACATCATAATTCGGCATACTGCAGGCCGCCAAGAGAGACGTTGCTAACGGCAAGAGAATGTGTAATTTATCTCTCAGCGCGAGATAGAAAAATCGTATGTTATGAGGATTTTGCATAGCGGTTCAAGTTAGAAAGTGTACGTAAAACCGGTGCGGAGATAGGCGGCGTAGAAAGTGGCATTGAGGTGAAACATACCCGTCGGTTTGCACTCCGCCGACAGCAGTACCCGCCAATGCGAATCGACATCGTAGTGCCCGCCGAGCAGGAAAATGGGTTGCCACATACGCTCCATTTGGTAGTCGTCAATATTGGCCATACAAGCGGAGATATTCCAGCGGCAGGTCTGCGGACGGCAGAACACCTCGAAACGATAGAGCAGATTGAACGGCTCGCAGTTGAACACCTCCGTCGTGCGCCATTCTCTGTCCCAAGACGCCATCACACGGCTGAACATACCCACTTGCACCGACACATAGTCCATCCGATAGCCCACGGACAGGGCCATGCAGAGGTCGTGCTGACGGCTACGCACAACAGCTTTGTAGAGCAACTCCGTCTCGGCAAAGAGTTCGCCGACGGGCAAGGCAAAACGAGGACGCAATATAGCAGCCCCCGTATAGACATTGGCGGTGGAGAGTTGAAGATTGACCTGCAAATCGAAATGCGGGTTGATGGGCATAAGCGACTGAATATCCAGATTGCCGTGATGCTCCCAAGTACGATTGTAGGCATATTCGCCCATCACGGAGAGTTGGTAGCCCTGCGTGCCGAAGCCCCGCAGCGAATGACCGTCTCGAGCGGTGTATTCTTTCGGCGCAGCCCACAGCCCAACCGCAAGAAGCCAAGCGAAAAGAGTAGATAAAACTTTATGCATTCGTATATCTTTTTACCGTATTGGATGGCGTATCGGTAGTAAATCGTTCTAACGTACTGATATTCTGCAATATATATAGCAAAACTATCTTATACTAAATGATTCCACTTCCGATTTTCAAAGAATTTCGGGAGTAGAGCTTTCAATTTTTCGAGAAAATTAGGAGTAGCACTTCCGCTATTCAAAGAATATCAAGCGCAAAGGTACAGATTTTTCTCCGTTTGGACAAATTAGGCAAAAGATTGTAGGAAAACATCGTAAAATAGCACTACAAAGGTAAACCCATTCACCCTATCGAATGCACAATAGTAGAAATACC
>CAVHKB010000173.1:0-3148 GCA_963636305.1 Prevotella sp. P5-108 | reverse complement strand
AAACATCGTAAAATAGCACTACAAAGGTAAACCCATTCACCCTATCGAATGCACTATAGGTAGGAATACCATTTCTAAAAAAAGCGAGCACGTGAGTTGCTACGACAGTTCAATTAACATCATACCCTTCGCGAGATATCATACGTTCTAATCGCACCGCAGAGATACAGCATTTATCCTACCCGCACAAAAAACTCTTGCGCTTGGTAAGTATGAAGGCGAGCCCCATTGTTAAGCGGGGGTCGCAAAAAGTCCACCTCACGATGGTACACTGGCTTACTCAAACACAAGAGTTATAAGAAATTACGCTGCAAAGATACACCTTTTCTCTCACTCGACAAAATTTTATCATAAATTCCGCAAAGAATGGAATAATAAATAAATGAGAGGAGATAACTCTCCTCTCAATAAGCACACTCACCGTAGTAGCTGCTTTCTCGAACTTAATCGGTTGTTACGATGTGACCCGTGCAAAGGTCGGACAAAGCAAGATGGAAATAGAGTTGCACCTCTCAAATCCGCTGCAAAGATACACCATTTTTCCCATCCTCGCAAATCTCGGGGAAAAAATGTCGTACTTTTCCCTATTATTCAGTTTTCACAATACTAAAAATTGCGTTTCTAAACGGAAACTATAGCAGAACAAAAACTATGGTTCGTTTATATAATGTCCAAGTAGGGTCGTTAACTTCTGTGCTCCACACTCATTCAGGTGGTCGGCATCAAAGAAATCGTCCGCTACAAAATTCGAATCCCGTAAACTATTAATATAGACTACATTCGGATAACGTTGCTCCCACTGTTGACAAGCGGCTATAAACTCATTGCATTGCTCTTTCTCTAACAGGTCGTAATACGAATGATATGTAGGCGTGGTAAGCAAAATGACGCTCACTCCTCGCAACTGACAGTCTTGTAATATGCGCTCAATGCGTTCTTTATTGTATTCCACATATTTTGTGTCCGCATGAGTGTGGCGTTTCGCTGCCCTTACTCCGCTGTCGTATAAAGCAGTATCTCTGTTGGCCTTTGAGTACCCTAAGCCAAAGCCATATTGATCGCATGAAATATAGAAAAGTTTCTCTTTTGACGTCAGCGAGGGTATCACATTGCGTATTTTTCCCTTTGTAGCTAATTCAAGATTATACCGAAACTCTCCCCTGTGGTAGTTGCACCCCATATAGATGCAATAGCCCTTCACTCGCCAATACTCGCTTCCGTCTTCCAATTCGCTCCGCAGCGAACAATAATCTACCGGCAGAATTACATATTGCAATGAATCGCAGCGGGTGGCATATCGAAAATACAGAAAGTAATCGTACTTGATGCTTTGGGATATATAGCCTAAATTGAAAGCCGTTCGAGAAAAGCAGTCCGGACGAATGCCATAATACCCATGCGAGGAGCCGAAACTAAGTATCTTCACGTGCTCTCTGTTTTCCGCCATCCACTGGTTCTTGTAGCTATAATCATTCGGAATACGCCGCAAAGACCACTCGCAAAAAGATACCATACACCCAACCGGCAAGAACACGAGAAAAACGACTTGCAATAGAAACTTCTTCATTTATGGAATTTTTTAGAGGGACCCTCCGTTAGAATTGGAAATAGATAAAGGTCTGCTCCGCCCCCGCATTGACAATGATATAAATCATCAGCACATAATAAATTGCCAAACGGACACCCAATGGTTTTATTTTGCTCAGCTCCAAGCCATGCGCTTGATTCCGATTGAGCCATTCCACGCCAAATACAATCAGTATGGCACAGAATAACGGAATATAGAACGCCCTGTTTATCAGCCACGGCACCGAGAACAGGCTCTTGCTGCATATCCCCGTCACATAACCGCCGAACTGCGTAATGCTATCTGCCCGAAAGAGAATCCAACCCAAGGCAACAAGCACAAAAGTAACAATCATCTGCACCGCCTCCCGCCACGAGGGCAGGAGCCTACTCCTAACCGCACCGTCCGCCGTGGTATAAGTCGCCACCGTGTCGCGGTATCTTCGGTTCTTGCCGAGCAGTATCAGCGGCATAAACAGCAGCGCATGGTACGCACCCCACGCCACGAATGTCCAATTCGCACCGTGCCAAAAGCCCGACAACAGGAAGATAATAAAGGTATTACGCACTATAACCGTTCGTTTGTACGCCTCCTTGTGGCGCACTCCCGCAGGCACGGTCGGACGACTCCCGCCCAACGGGATATAGACATAGTCCCTGAACCAAGTGGTCAGCGAGATATGCCAACGCCGCCAGAACTCGGCGATGTCGCGACTGAAATACGGCACATTAAAGTTCCGCATCGCACGGATACCGAACAGTTTGGATGTACCCAACGCAATGTCCGAGTACCCCGAAAAGTCCCCGTAAATCTGTATGGTGAAAAGCACCGCCGCCAACACCAATGTACTACCCGAATAGGCAGTATAATCCGCAAAGACCTTGTCCACATACGAGGCGCAGTTGTCCGCCACCACTATCTTCTTAAACAGTCCCCATAGGATTTGCCGCATGCCGTCCACCGCCTGCGCATAGTCAAACTTCCGCCGCTGTTGGAACTGCGGCAGCAGATGGGTTGCCCGCTCAATAGGACCCGCTACGAGCAGCGGAAAGAACGACAGGAACGCCGCAAAGGCGACCAAATCCCGTGTGGCAGGAACTTGTCGCCGATAGACATCAATAGAATACGAAAGGGCTTGGAAAGTGTAGAAACTGATTCCGACGGGCAGAATCAAATGCAAGAGCAAATGGTCGGCTTGCAATCCGAAGAGTTGTGCAAAGGAGAGAGCAAAGAAATCGTAGTACTTATAGGTGCCTAGTATCGCTAAATTGAGCAGGATATTGAGCCACAACCACACCCTCGGACTATGACACAAGCACTGTCCTAAACGGCTACGCCACGGCTTCTGCTTACGCTGTAACTCGCTGATACTCTGCGAAGAAATACCCCCCCCTATGGGTGTATCCTCTTCGCACTGCTTAACGCGAAAACTATACTCAATGAGCAGTCCGCTCAAGTACGAGCAGAGGGTGGTAATGGCAATCAGGATAAGGAACCGCCGGTTCCACCACCCGTAGAACACATAACTCGCCACGACGACGAACAGGTTCTGCCACAGCAGTTGCCGCTTGCACCCCCGCA
>CAVHKB010000172.1:0-5566 GCA_963636305.1 Prevotella sp. P5-108 | reverse complement strand
ATATAGGACGCATATAGGACGAATATAGGATGAATATAGGAAGAACCTACAAATCGCATAGCAAATTGCCCTCCTGGCATATTAATTATTAACTGTTAATTGTTAATTTTTGTATACTTTTTGTATACTTTTTGTATGCTGTAGAGCCATAGCGTGCTATGGCTCTCAACTCCCTTTCAAAAGACAAACCAATTGTTCCCCTCTCTCCAACACTCCCCCAGACATCCAGAATCCCCAGACCCTCCAGCCCTCTGTCATCCACCGTCATCCCTTGCCCGTCGTCTGTAACTTCGTTTAGGCTAACTGTAGAGCCATAGCGTGCTATGGCTCTCAACTCCCTTTCGCAGGAAAGACATTGTGTTCCCCTCTAACCCAACAACACCCCTCAATGTATCAATGTTATTTGGCTATTATTTGATTGTTATTTGTTTATTATTTGTTCGTCCCTTGCCCGTCGTCTGTAACTTCGTTCAGGCTAACTGTAGAGCCATAGCGTGCTATGGCTCTCAACTCCCTTTCGCAGGAAAAACATTGTGTCACCCTCCAAACCATATATCCCCCTCTACCCAACAACGCATATTAATTGTTAATTGTTAATTGTTAACTGCTCCCCCTCTCCACCAAAAACCCAACCTGCAACCTTGCTATATTATCAAATTTATATTACTTTTGCCAACTGTATTGCAAACAATACACTCGTTTAACACAATAACCGTCCAACTTATGGCTAAAATTCAACTACCCGAAAACGCCAACCGACCACTCAAACAAGGAGAAAAGTACCAACCTATTCTGTCGCCGCAAGAAAACCCCAACGAAGTAACGCCCTATTCCGTCATAATGGGCGTGCTTATGGCTGTCATTTTCTCTGCTGCTGCCGCCTATCTCGGACTTAAAGTCGGACAAGTCTTCGAGGCTGCTATTCCTATCGCTATTATTGCGGTCGGACTCTCATCTGCAACGAAACGCAAAAACGCACTCGCAGAAAATGTAATCATTCAAAGTATCGGCGCCTCATCAGGAGTCATCGTCGCAGGTGCCATCTTCACACTGCCTGCACTCTATATTCTACAGGCAAAGTACCCGGAAATAACCGTCAACTTCATGCAGGTCTTCTGTGCAAGCCTGCTCGGAGGTTGTTTGGGCATACTCTTCTTAATCCCCTTCCGAAAGTACTTCGTCAGCGATATGCACGGCAAATATCCTTTCCCCGAAGCAACCGCAACCACACAAGTACTCGTCAGCGGAGAAAGTGGCGGCAAACAGGCACAAACGCTTATTTGGGCTGCGGGAATAGGAGGACTCTACGACTTTGTTGTTTCCACCTTCGGACTGTGGACCGACAAACTGAGTACGCGTATGCTTGCATTCGGAGAGGTAATTGCCCAGAAGTGGAAACTGACCTTCTCCATCAATACAAGCGCAGCCGTATTAGGCTTGGGCTATATAGTAGGACTCAAATATGCATCCATCATCTGCGCAGGAAGCCTGTTCGTATGGTGGTTCCTTATACCACTATTGGGAATGACTACACTCGACAGCGTTATGCTCAGCCAACAAGACCCGCAGTGGATATTCACTAACTACGCACGCTATATAGGCATAGGCGCAATTGCTATGGCGGGACTCATAGGCATCGTCAAGAGTTGGGGCGTCATCAAAGGAGCATTGGGCTTGGCTACCAAAGAACTCAAAGGAAAAGGCAAACAAGTGGCGGCACAGAGCCTGCGTACAGAAAAAGAACTGTCTATGCGGTTCCTGCTTATTGCCATCGTTGCTGCACTCGTCCTCGTATTTCTCTTCTTCTGGTTAGGAGTGATACACAATGTATGGCAGGCTCTCATTGCATGGATAGTAGCGGCTGTCATCATCTTTCTCTTTACAACCGTTGCCGCTAACGCTATCGCTATTGTAGGCAGCAATCCAGTTAGCGGAATGACACTTATGACGCTCATCATTGCAAGCGTCGTTCTTGTGGCAGTCGGACTCAAAGGAACCGACGGCATGGTTGCAAGCATGGTTATAGGTGGTGTCGTCTGTACGGCTTTGAGCATGGCAGGAGGATTTATCACTGATTTGAAAATAGGCTATTGGATAGGCACTACACCTAAAAAACAGGAAACATGGAAGTTCTTGGGTACATTGGTAAGTGCTGCTACTGTGGGCGGCGTTATAATAGTACTGAACAAAACATACGGCTTCGTAGGTGACAACGCACTCGCAGCACCGCAAGCCCATGCTATGGAGGCAGTAATAGAACCCCTCATGATGGGACAAGGCGCACCTTGGCTACTCTATGGCGTAGGAGCCGTTTTGGCACTACTGCTCAACTTGCTCGGTGTACCCGTATTGGCATTTGCCTTGGGTATGTTTATTCCATTGGAACTAAATACTCCGCTCGTCGTAGGCGGCTTCATCGCATGGCTTATGCAACACACACCAAACAAAGAATTGGCACAGCAGCGGCATGAAAAAGGGACACTTATTGCAAGCGGCTTCATTGCAGGCGGCGCACTTATGGGAGTGGTCAGCGCAATACTGAAATTCGTCGGAGTAAACTGGTATATGCAATCGTGGTACGCTTCTCCTTATGCAAAGGGATTAGGATTTGTCATGTATGCTGCCTTGATACTCTATTTCATAATAGACGGCAGAAGAGTGAAGAAATAAACTTCCTCCCTGCAACAAAACAGAATGGTTGGGTTTACTTGTCAAAAAGCGACCTCAACCGTTCTTTTTTGTGTAGTCCGTCCAAACTGAACAGAGCCACCAACTGTTGTTGATGCTGCAATCCACCTTGCGGAGTGTAATGCATATTCCACGAGAAATAACAGTTGACAAAACCTTTACGCACCAAATAAATATAGAAGTCCGTCCGATTGTAAATGGGCGACTGATAGAAAGGGTCACCTTGATTAAGGTCCGAACCGAACATCCCGTATAGAGGCATCAGGTTATCACCTGCATAAAAGGTATTCTTTACGCCCAAAAAACGCCACGATAACATAAATTCAAGCAAGAAACCTTGAGGCTGATACAGTGTATTGGTTTCCCTGTATCGTTGGTATCCATAGATATAATGCACCCGCAACAATAGAGTGTCCAATGGTGTAGGCGCAGCAAAATCAACGCCTATATTAGGAGAGATATACGCATCATCAGCCACGCCCTCTCGAGGAGTAGGCGAAGCATAATTGGCCTTATGATTAAGTTGCACTATACCACCTGCGAAATAGCGGAAAAGATGCCTGTATGCATATTCGCCGTCAATTGTAAGACGGAACATCTCTCGTCGGGTGGGCGATTGTAGTCCCCTCCAATCACACATGAACTCCACAAAACCGTACTTCGACTGATATTGCAGCAACGCCCCTTGTATATTGGGATAGGCGTAGGCAATCGAATCATAACGCAAGTAATCAGGTAGTTGGCGGATAAAATGTTTGTAGGGTATTTCTCCGAAGTGCAACGAAAAACCCTTGTATTCATATTGGTAGAAAGCAATAGGGTCGATATGCAAATCACGCCAGTTGCCACCCATAGGCTGCGTATAATGTACGCCGCCCAACAGTTGATGCTTGCCACCTTCTTTGTCCGTCAAACATACGCCTATCTCAGGCGATAGACGAAGTGCGAAGATAGTTTGTGCATACTGATAAGGTTGTTTGTACTCCCTATTGTCGAAATAGGTGGCAAAATCGACATTATATCGAAACTGCGGCTTCTGTGCGAGAGCAATAGCAGCCGTAAGAATGGATGTAGCAAGAATGAATATGCGTTTCATTGCGGAGGAATAGTTTCCCTGCAAAGATAGTACAATTTACGGACACACGCAATTAAGCGGAACAACAAGAAACCGACATATACGGAACAGGGTTGGATAATACATTACCCAACCCTGTCTTATCAGTCATTCAGAATACCTATTATTCTGCTTTGCCGTCGGAACCAAGCACATTGATGATTTTGTGCTTGTAGAGTTGCTCCATCAAGTCACGAGCAGGACCACAGTATTTACGGGGGTCAAATTCAGCAGGCTTCTCCCAGAATACTTTGCGTACTGCAGCCGTGAATGCCAGACGGCTGTCGGAGTCGATGTTTATCTTGCAGACTGCACTCTTCGCCGCTTTACGGAGTTGCTCTTCAGGAATGCCTACCGCTGCTTCGAGTTTGCCGCCATACTTGTTAATCATATCTACATACTCCTGGGGTACAGAAGACGAGCCGTGCAGTACGATCGGGAAACCAGGCAGTTTCTCCATTACAGCGTCGAGGACATCGAAAGCCAACGGAGGAGGTACGAGGCGACCAGTTTTGGGGTCAACAGTACATTGCTCGGGCTTAAACTTGTATGCGCCATGACTTGTACCGATGGAAATAGCGAGCGAGTCGCAACCTGTGCGTGTGGAGAAATCGATGACCTCTTCAGGTTTGGTGTAGTGGCTTTCTTCGGCGGCTACTTCGTCTTCGACGCCAGCAAGTACACCGAGTTCGGCTTCGACCGTGACATCGTGCGGGTGTGCATACTCAACGACCTTGCGGGTGAGGGCGATGTTCTCTTCGTAGGGAAGCGCAGAACCGTCAATCATTACACTGGAGAAGCCGAAATCAACGCAGGACTTGCAGAGTTCGAAACTGTCACCATGGTCCAAGTGCAGAACGATTTGCGGGTGTTCCCAGCCCAATTCTTTTGCATACTCGACCGCACCTTGTGCCATGTAGCGGAGCAGGGTTTGGTTAGCGTAGTTGCGTGCGCCTTTACTTACCTGGAGAATAACAGGGCTCTTGGTTTCAGCGGAAGCCTTTACAATAGCCTGGAGTTGCTCCATGTTGTTGAAATTAAAAGCAGGTATAGCATATCCGCCTTTAATAGCCTTGGCGAACATATCACGGGTGTTCACCAGACCTAATTCTTTGAAACTTACCATAATGTTATTTGTTGTTATGTTTGTAACTATATCCAAATTGTCTGCTTTGAGGAAAGTGCTGCAAAGATACAAAATAATCTTGAAGATTGCAAAAGAATATGCCGATGTGCGTATTTTGGTTTATGGGGTGTATTTGACGGGCGGTTGGGGCAATTAACAAGGGTTTAATTAACAATTAACAGTTAACAATTAATATGTGTTGTTGGGTAGAGGGGCGTTGTTTGGTTGGAGGGGAACAGAGGGTTTGTTTTTTGAAAGGGAGTTGAGAGCCATAGCACGCTATGGCTCTACAGTTAGCCAAAACAAAGTTACAGACGACGGACAAAGGACGACGGTGAATGAAAGACGGCTGGATAGTCTGGGGATTCTGGATTTCTGGGGGATTGTTGGTTGGAGGGAAACAGGGTGTTTGTCTTTTGAAAGGGAGTTGAGAGCCATAGCACGCTATGGCTCTACAGTTAGCCAAAACAAAGTTAAAAATAGCGGACAGAGGACGGACAAATAAGGAACAAATAACAACCAAATAATAGCCAAATAACATTGATACATTGAGGGGTTTACATAGGTTGGAGGGGGAACAGGGGGTTTGTCTTTTGAAGGGGAGTTGAGAGCCATAGCACGCTATGGCTCTACAGTTA
>CAVHKB010000171.1:0-5675 GCA_963636305.1 Prevotella sp. P5-108 | reverse complement strand
CCATCTTGTCGATATTGCCGGCAATCATTGCCTTAATCAGGTATTCGGGATAGATATCCATCGGGAATACTTTGTCGTATTCGCCGCTGACGATAATGGCACGCCGACCGCCTTTGAGACGCGCGTCCCAATTGTATTCTTTCTTTCCCAATAACCATTTTGTAAGTTTACAATCAAAGATTTTAGCGGGGTCTGTATGATTGGCATTAAACTCGTTGAAGCGAGGCAGAAGCCAGCCCATAAACTCATGATTGTTTGATCCGTCGTCGATGACAGATATCTGGTTGCAATAGACATCGATTGTCTCTTCAGGTAGTGTTTGATGCCCTGAAAGGAGATTGCCATTTACATAGCGAAGAGGTGTATCGTTATATACATTGCATTTAACGACTGCACTTACAGGCATACCTGGCAATACGCGATAGTATTTAGGGTTGACTGCTTTTGGACCGGTGAGCGCAACTAATCGTTGCATATCTACAATACCCTTTGTAAACAAACGGCCTATGATATTCAGGTCCTGGATATTTATTGTCCATACAGTTTCTCCTTTGTTGACAGGTGCGATGTGGTTGATTTGAATGCCGACATTTCCTGCTGGGTGCGGACCATAGACCTCGTATTGTGTACAATCTTTCAGTTCACGGAACTCGATTGCTTTATTACCTCCACGAATACCGATATAGACCGTTGCAATTTTGCTCAATGCAGATATGGCTGCCTGTAAGTCGGCGGTCTGTCCTTTCAAGACCCACTCATAATCAGGTGCGCAAGGTGCTGTGTCGAATGTGGAGATAAAGATGGCTTTAGGTGTTTTGTTCGGCATTGCGATACAGTCGTAAGGTCGTTGCTTGATATAACACCATAACCCTGTCTCCAATAATGTTGCTTTAATCTCTTCTGCAGATAGTTGCGCTGAGTTGCAGTCGAACTGCTTATAGACAATCTGTTTGTCAGCCTGAATGTCTATAGACATAATTTTTCTGCGTTCCCCTCGGTTTACTGCAATGACTTTTCCCGATACGGGTGATGTGAAGTTCATTTCGGTAAACTGCTTGTCGTGGAACAAGGGAGAACCTGCCAAGACAGATTCACCTTCTTTCACTACCAATTTCGGCGTAATACCTGCAAACTGATCTGGAACAATGGAATATGTATCAGGGCGGCATATACTGCCGATTTCTTCAGCAGCAGACCCCGATACTGCAATGTCCAAACCTTTTTTCAGTTTGATTACTTTGTTCATATTGGGAGTAGTTTATAAATTATATGGTTTTACCTTTGTTGCGGTATATAATGTAGTAGTAATCAGTTCTATATCATCGAACTAAATCTTACACACATATCGGTGACAAAGGTATAATTTTTTTTTCGGTTATTAAAGAATTATTTCTATTATTTTTGTGTGATTATTTCGATGAAGTAATCTTTTCATGAGAACGGGGGTATCACTATTCCAATGAGTAGAACAGTGGTACCCCCGTCATGTGTATTTATTGTTGCAGAGGATGAATGTACGATGAGGTTATTTACAGTGTTTCATCGTGATTGGTTTTATGCAGTTCTTCGATTGCTCGTTTGAGTTGTTCATCGAAACGCAGGAAATAAGCGTATTCGCCTTGTTGATAGTAGTATCGTTGTACAATTTCTCTTCCAAGCATTAGTTTGATATCTGTTTGGTTGCGGTTGAATGCTTCTTGCCAATTATCGGATAATTTGTTTTTTATTTCGATCAATTGGTCGATTGTTTCATTGCTTATGTCTTCGTGTTTTGCGAGGTCGATAAGTTTTGCGAGGCTCTTTTCTGTTTCACTATTGTATTGAAAATGCTTGTCAGTAATGAATTGTTTGAAACTATTGAGTATGTCATCTGTTATATTGAAGTTGACAGGCAAGGCGATAGTATCGTGTGTGGAGCGATAGAGGGTGGCGTAATCAAAAAACAAGTTCTGTGTGTAGAGAGAGTAGGTTATATTCATTTTAGACGAGTCTTGTAGAATAATATCGGGTGTGATGCCTCCTCCGTCGCGTACTACTCTTCCTTTCTTTGTATAGAAGATATGGCTTGTACTGTCCTTGCCATCATTTTTGTTGTTCTTGTTATGGTTTCTGTAGTCAATTGCCTGAATGCATCGTCCGGAAGGTATATAATAATTGGCTGTGGTTACTTTCAGGTGTCCGTTATATGTGATTGGGCGAACTGTTTGTACTAATCCTTTTCCGAACGTTTTTTCTCCAATCAGTGTGGCTCTGTCGAGGTCCTGCAATGCTCCTGCCACTATTTCGGCGGCGGAGGCTGTATTGCCGTCCACGATAATGAGCAACGGCATATTAGGATACTTTGGTGTAGTAGGGGTTTTGTAGGTTCTGTTGGAGGATTCTACTTTTCCTTTGGTTGATACGACTGCTGTTCCTTTGTCCACAAAAAGACCAAGCAGTTTGACTGCTTCGTCGATGAGTCCTCCTCCGTTGCTTCTTAAATCAATGATGAGGGATTGTACATGGTTGTTGTCAACAAGGTCGTCTAATGTTTGTGCAAATAGTGCCGCAGAGTTTTCTGTGAATTCAGTAAATGCGATGAACCCTATGTTATAGTCTAAAGCAGCAGCATAGGCTATAGGGTTTATTTTTACTTCTTCTCTTTCGAAACTGCGTACAATGGGTTTGGTAAGTCCGTCGCGTTGCAGTTTGAGGGTTACAACACTTTTAGGTGTTCCTCGAAGGAGGGACGACACTTCTGATGTGGTCATTCCTACTACATTGGTTCCATCGACTTCTATTATTCTGTCGCCTGCTCTCACATCGTTCTTCTGCGCAGGTTTACCCTCGTAGGGTTCTGATATCCATACAGTATCTCCGCGTTGCATAATGATAGCCCCTATGCCTCCATATTTGCCGGTAGTCATAAACTTCAGGTTAGTGGTTTTGTCTTCAGGTATATACACTGTGTAGGGGTCGACTTGGCGTAGCATTTGGTTGATGGCAGTTTCGGTCATCTGTTCGTAGTTGAGCGTGTCGGCATAGTTGATATCCAGTTGTCGCATTACATCGTTGTAGATGCTCATGGATTTGTCGATGCGTGTTGTGACCTTTTGTGCTGATAGCGCAGAGGATATGAGTATAGCCAAGACAGGCAGCAAGATATTCCGTTTCATGATTAATGAGGTATGTATGGTGTTATGTCTTTCCCGTGTGCATGCAAATCGCGTACCAGTGTAGAGGAAATATGAGCGTATTGCGGTCGTGTATAGAGTAGTACGGTTTCGATGTTCCCAAGTTCTTTGTTGGCTTCTGCCATATTGCGTTCATATTCGAAGTCTTCGACACATCGCACGCCCCTTACTATGAACTCTGCTTTTTGTTGGCGTGCGAAATCTACAGTCAAGCAGTCGTATATTTCGACCTGTACTTTGGGTTCGTTGGCAAATGCTTTTCTTATTGTTTCGAGTCGTTGTTGTTCAGTGAAGAGCGGTTTTTTAACGCTATTGCTACCGACGCCTATGATAATTTTGTCGAAGATAGTCAAAGCGCGGCAGACTATATCGTAGTGTCCTATTGTAAAGGGATCGAAAGACCCGGGAAAGATAGCAGTTTTCATTGTCTTATTGTTGTTTGAGGTAGTTTATCAGTGGATTTGCGTACATTTCGAGTATCTTCTCTCGTAGAAATGCTTTGTCGGGTGTTATATCGGTGATACGCTCTATCTGCCGCTCAATATACTGCAGGAAAGCAATCTCTTGTTTGGTGGTATATTCTAGTGCAAAACGGTCGGTGTTCAGATATGCATCGTACGCTATACGATTGGTGTCGAATATATGATAGTGTTTGTGGATATGCCGGTCGATAAGCAGTGCGACATTGTCGATTTGTTCGTTGCGTATTTCGCTATGCTGCAGTGTTTCTGCCAGTTCCGTATTGACAGAGGGTGTGATATGGAAGTGTACCTTTCCTTTCCAACCCATCAGACCTGTTTTCATGCTCAAGAGGTCGTCGGCTTTTGTTTTCAGATAAACGCCCTTATCGCGTTTGATTTGCATTTCTCTGGCTTTGAGATAGTCGCAGGGATCGTATTCGTAGGAGAGTGATACGGGTGTGATATTCAGTTTTTCCAATCGTTCCTGCAGAGTACCTTCTCCTGCCATAGTGAGCATTTTGAGTACGGCAGGTTGTGTGTGGTCGTTTCCGTCTTTTGCGCGTCCTTCGCGTTGTGCGAGCCATACATTGTGATGCAGACCGGTTATTACATACAGGATGTAGGCACTGAGTAGTGAGGAGTTGGCAAGTATTTGCCGAGGATTTCCGCCTCTGATGACACTAAAGGCTTTGTTAGCGCGTACAAAGTCTTCTATCCAAGGTTGCGCATAGAGGTTCGTGCCTATTCCTATGTATATCCTTTCGCCCGTGTATTGTTTGTAAGCCAATGACAGAAAAGCGGAATCGAGAATAATATCACGGTGGTTGGTGAGAAAAAGAGCGGGCCGAGCAGCAGATATGTTTTTCAGTCCGGTCAGTGTCAGTCCGTCGGTAGTGAGTTGTTGGATTTTTTCAAGAAGAGGGAGTACGATTGTCTGGTCGAGTTGATTAAGATTGTCGGTATGTTGCAGGGCATAGACTATGTTTTGTGTGGCAAACTGTTCGGAGTCGGTGATTTTGCCTATAGATGGCAGTATTTTCAGGAAAGACTCGTCTGTTGCAATACGGTTCAGCACCTGAGGCAGGTCGTTGTCTTCGTAAGCGCGGATACTATTGAAATCTTGATTCATATATTTGTTTAATTTCACATTCGATGATACATTCGGTACCTAAATTTTGGCTTATGATGTGCGTGTTGGTATCTTTAATCAACCGCATTATATTGTTCATTTGTTCATAGGGGAATGTAATGGTTTTGCGAACCGTTACATCCTTTTGTATGACAGTAGCGTTGTTCAGAGCATTTGCTGCCGCTGTTTTGTAGGCGGTGGTGAGTCCTCCCGTCCCTAACAGTATTCCTCCGAAATATCGGACAACAATAACCAATATGTTGGTCAGTTCAAACGAGTTGATTTGTCCGAGAATGGGTTTTCCTGCTGTTCCCGAAGGTTCGCCGTCGTCGTTTGCTCTCCAGTTGTCTTTGTTGACGCCGAGCAGATAAGCGTAACAGATGTGTCGTGCGTCGTGGTATTTTCGTTTGTAGGCGTTGATTTGTTCCTGCACCTGTTCGATGTTGCAGACCGGAATGGCAAAGGATAGGAATTTGCTGCCTTTGTCTTTGTAGATTCCTTCGGCAAGAGCGGTTATTGTTCGGAAAGTATCAGGCATTTGTATTATTCGGGTTACAGGATTGGTTTTGCAAAGGTAGTGGTTTTTTGTAGAATTGACAAGGGTGGGGATGAAGATGATAATTAACAATTAACAGTTAACATAAATTATTGATTCGAGTGGCGTTGTGTGGTTTGAGGGGAACAGGAGGTTCGTCTGTTAAAGTGGAGTTGAGAGCCATAGCACGCTATGGCTCTACAGCGAGCAAGAGCGAAGTTACAGACGACGGGCGGATGACAACGGTAGATGACAGACGGCTGGAGGGTCTGGGGATTCTGGATGTCTGGGGGATTGTTGGTTTGAGGGAAACAGAGGGTTCGTCTTTTGAAAGGGAGTTGAGAGCCATAGCACGCTATGGCTCTACAGTTGGCATA
>CAVHKB010000170.1:0-5717 GCA_963636305.1 Prevotella sp. P5-108 | reverse complement strand
TTCCCCTCAATCCAACAATCCCCCAGAAATCCAGAATCCCCAGACCCTCCAGCCACCTCTGCATGTTAATTGTTAATTGTTAATTGTTAATTGCCAATTGCCCCCTCCCTCCGTCAACAAACACCTCCTCCCCCGTACTCCCCATTTTCTCCGCTCTTCCTGCAAAATTCTATCCTTTTTCATAATGGATATTGTTTTTCTAAACAATCTTTTCTATCTTTGCCGTCAATACAGTTAAAATCATATATTATGAAAATCTCAAAGAGAATAAATGCTCTGCAAGAGTCACAAAGTCTGCAAATGGCTGCACGATGTCAGCAACTCCGTGCAGAAGGCATCGATGTTATTGGACTCTCACTCGGAGAACCCGACTTCGCAGCACCCGCGCACATCAAAGAGGCTGCCAAACAGGCTATCGACCAAAATTTCTCACACTACGGACCAACTCCCGGCTTCCCATCACTGCGCAAAGCAATTGCTGACTCAATCAATAACGAACTCCAACCATACAATGTATTGCCTTATACGCCAAACGATATAATCGTATCGGTTGGAGCAAAGCAGGCTCTTTGCAACTGCATTCAGGCTCTTATCGACCCCGACGACGAAATCATCATTCCTACTCCCTGCTGGGTAAGTTATGTAGAGATGGTTAAACTCGCAGAGGGGAAAAGCGTACTCGTCAAAACAACAATGGAAAATAACTATTGCATCACACCTGAACAGTTGCAAAACGCTATCACACCACGAACACGGGTACTGCTGCTCTGCTCCCCAAACAACCCGACTGGCGCAGTCTATACGCACGAACAACTCAAAGCACTCGTCAATGTGCTTCGCCAATACCCCGATATAACGGTCATCTCCGATGAAATATATGCCCGTATTCAGTACAACGGCAAACACGAAAGCCTCGGACAATTCCCCGAAATACAGGAACGACTCATCCTTATCAACGGAGTGAGCAAAGTATATGCAATGACCGGATATCGTATAGGATGGATGGCTACGCACGACAAAGCACTCATCTCGGCTTGCAAACGCTTGCAGGGACAAATGATTACCTGCGCCACTACCATCGCCCAAAAAGCCGCAGAGGCTGCATACAACGGACCTCAAGAATGTGTCATCCAAATGCGCGACGAGTTCCATAAACGGCGCGACCTTATAATAAAACTCGCCAATGAAATAAAGGGACTCCGATTCACCGAACCGCAAGGTGCATTCTATCTATTCCCTGATGTGTCCGCATATTTCGGAAAGAAATACGAAGGACAAACAATCCACAATGCTGACGATTTAACAGAATACCTGCTCAATGTGGCTCATGTCGCTTGTGTATCAGGCAGCGCATTTGGTGAGAACAACTGTATTCGACTGTCCTATGCAACAAGCACCGACAATATCATTCAAGCGATGAACCGTATCAAACAGGCACTCGAAAAACTCGACTGAGCAAACACACTCATACACCGTACAACAAGAGAACCATGCAACCGCAATGGCTCTCTTGTTGTTTTTCCTGCCGATACTTATCCTTTCGTCAATAAATCACCTTTTTGCAACCAATAATCTACAATCTCCATTCCTTCCGCTTGTATCTTTGCAAACTGGAAATACTTAATCAATACTTAATCCAAATATACCGATGAAAAACATTCTTGCATCACTTCTTGCAACCACTCTCTCTGTTGCATCATTCGCAACAACTGTCAACTACACTGCCGACAACTCAACCAACTTTACAAACCCCGAACGAGGCTTCTACGAACAAGTAGAGCAGAAGGTCACAAACAGCACCTATTCCAATCTCAACGACTACTATTTCACACAAGCCGAAGCAGCCGGACGCTCTCTTATCTTAAGACTCTACTATCTGGACTATTTCCGTACGCAGACACTACCAGATAACCTGCTCACACTGATCACCAACGATATGGCTGTCTTCCGTGCCAAAGGAGTAAAGTGTATTCTGCGCTTCGCCTATACCAACAGCCAATCCAAACCCTATCTGGACGCTTCACCTGCAATATGGCAGCAACACCTCTCGCAACTCAAACCCGTCCTGCAAGCCAATGCCGATGTCATTTATGTCGTACAGGCAGGTTTCCTCGGCGTCTGGGGAGAATGGTACTATTCAAGTCAAGGCACAGGAGATGAAATACCTCAATCTGTCCGCACCCAACTTATCACCCAACTGCTTGATGCCGTCCCCGCATCACGATGCGTACAACTTCGTACACCCAAGTATAAAACCGACTATCTCGGTCATAACACCCCGCTCACAGAGGCTACGGCTTGGCAACAGAACGAGTATTCTCGATTGGGACACCATAATGACGCGTTCTGTAATGGAGCGGAAAATATGGGTACATACCAAAATCCTACCACCGACAAGGCATATCTCGCACAAGAGTGTCTTTTCGTACCCAATGGAGGAGAAAACAATATCGAAGAGGCGGATGCTTACAACAACTACGGTACAGGCGCAAAGGCGCTTGCCGAAATGAAACTCCTTCACTACTCCTATCTCAATTACGACTATAGTCAATATGCAACCTCTCGATGGAAAACGGAGAAAGATGCCAGCGGCAATGCCTACTACGACCTTATGGCACGGCACATGGGATACCGTTTCCAACTCCTGCAAGGCACATTCCCCGAAGAAGTGGGGTCCGACAGAACGATGGCAGTCAAACTGACCCTCAAAAATGTAGGCTTCGCACCGCTCTATAACGAACGCTATGCATACATCGTACTCAAATCTGCTGCAAACACCTATACCATACCACTGCAATCTAACCCCCGTACATGGATGCCGGAGCAGACAGTAACCATACAGGAAACACTCACGCTGCCTGCAGATATCCCAAACGGGACTTATTCGCTCTATCTCTATCTGCCCGATGCAGATTCACGCTTGGCAGCAAATCCTAAATTCGCTGTACGATGCGCCAATACCAATATCTGGGACGCCACTACAGGCTACAACAACCTTAATGCCTCCCTGCAAATCACCGATGAGGCGGCTCCCGAACCCGAACCAGAACCGACACCCGAACCGACGCCCGACGACCCCGCAGGCTGCCGTGTAGATACGATTATCCGACTGACAATAACAGGTCAAACAACCTGTAGCGTCACTGGTTCCATAGGAGGAACAGGAAGCGTCAATATATTAGGCAGTAGCGCACCATATAAACTGAATAAAGACGGTGCCTATGTTACAATGCAACTCAACGATGGAAACTTCTTCCAAGAAGGCGACACCCTCGCAGTCGATATGGCATTCAATCAGACGACTTTCTATGCTTATACCGACAATGGAGTAACCGAACTGCTTTCCGTCAGTGTCAGTAAATCAAGCGATGTCCTGCACGCTAAATTTGTTCTACCTGCGGCTGTAAACAACAAGAACCAGATATGGATATGCCGTACAAGTGCAAACGGACAAAATGGAAGACTCAACGGTATGGAAGTCTATCGTAAAGTATGTTCGGGTACAACTCCCGACCCAGTTGACCCAATCGACCCTGTTGAAACGGTTACCGTAACTTATTCCGACAACCAACCTACCGCATGGAACGATAATTTCCTCCTTACTCCTTCCGCCAACACTGCGGCTACAATCAACAAGGGTACCAACTATACCATTCCAACCAGCACCCCAAGTATCGGCGAGAAAACAGAACCGGATTATCTTATCTATTACTTCAAAGGGTGGAACACCAAGCAGGATGGAACAGGCATAACATATCAGGCAAACGAGGTCATACCCTCTGTCAATACCAACATAACACTCTATGCACAATGGGAAGGACGACCTTTCTCTATTACTTACTATGCCGACCAAGCCAAAACGGAACTGCTCAACTTGATGCCGGTTAGTTATACTTTCGATACAGAGGTCATCTTCCCCGCACCCACACGGATAGGTTACGACTTTGTTGCATGGCACTCAGTCTGGGATAATTCTACAGTAACATCCACTAAGGGTTATTATGGCGACTTCCAACTGTATGCAGAATGGAAAGCATCCACCTCCACTGAACTGCGTAATCTCCAAGCCGACACCGACAATACCCGTAAGTATATCAAAAATGGTACATTGTTCATACAACGCAACAACATTACCTACACCGTACTCGGTACTCAACTGACCAAATAACAGACAAAAACAGTACGATATACATATCAATCCATCTTATCCGACATTTTTTCCAAGAAAAATTGTTCTTGCTAATATAGTCTTAATCAACATATTGCAACATTATCCTACATTTTTCTGTAAAAAACTGCAGAAAACATTTGGAGTGTATGCAAATAAGTATTACCTTTGCAGCCGCTTTTGGGAATCGAAGATGTTCGTCCCTTTTCCGCTCAATGTAAAGAGAGTGTTAAAATTGAATTACGAAATAATCCGTACCACCAAACACGAAGTGACCGGTTATGAGTAGTTCATATTTTTTCGCCCCTTGCCAAAACGGAGAACCTTGAAGAGTGTATTTTATAAACTGTGTAAAATCAGCATATTAGTAAAAATCTTCAAGAAAAGTGCAAAAAAGTTTCGAAAAGTTTTGGTGGTTCAGAAATTAGTTGTACCTTTGCAGCCGGTTTCGCCACTAACGGAGCGAAGCAATCGAGGCGAGCGAGTCTCGGGAGTTCTTTGAGAGAATGAAGCAACAAAGATAGATGTAGTACAAGAAAAGTGAGGAACAAAAGTTCCCGTTAAAAATCCAGTACACAAATAAATATCGAATTATTCTGAACTAGGAAACAAATGAGATTACAATGAAGAGTTTGATCCTGGCTCAGGATGAACGCTAGCGACAGGCCTAACACATGCAAGTCGAGGGGCAGCGCGTTGAAGTAGCAATACTGAAATGGCGGCGACCGGCGCACGGGTGCGTAACAGGTGTGCAATCTGTCCGTAAGCACGGGATAGCCCACTGAAAGGTGGATTAATACCGTATGTGTCTTGATGGGGCATCCTATTAAGATGAAACGAGAGGTTTACGGTTGAGCACGCTTCTGATTAGATAGTTGGTGAGGTAACGGCCCACCAAGTCAACGATCAGTAGGGGTCCTGAGAGGGAGGTCCCCCACATTGGAACTGAGACACGGTCCAAACTCCTACGGGAGGCAGCAGTGAGGAATATTGGTCAATGGGCGCGAGCCTGAACCAGCCAAGTCGCGTGAAGGAAGACGGTTCTATGGATTGTAAACTTCTTTTATTCGAGGGTAAAATGAGGTACGTGTTGCCTTATTGCAAGTATCGAATGAATAAGCATCGGCTAACTCCGTGCCAGCAGCCGCGGTAATACGGAGGATGCGAGCGTTATCCGGATTTATTGGGTTTAAAGGGTGCGTAGGCGGATTATTAAGTCAGTGGTGAAAGCGTGTGGCTCAACCATACCAATGCCATTGAAACTGGTAGTCTTGAGTGTAAACGAGGTAGGCGGAATGTGATGTGTAGCGGTGAAATGCTTAGATATGTCACAGAACCCCGATTGCGAAGGCAGCTTACCAGCATACAACTGACGCTGAGGCACGAAAGCGTGGGTATCAAACAGGATTAGATACCCTGGTAGTCCACGCAGTAAACGATGAATACTAGCTGTTGGCGATATAGTGTCAGCGGTAAAGCGAAAGTGTTAAGTATTCCACCTGGGGAGTACGCCGGCAACGGTGAAACTCAAAGGAATTGACGGGGGCCC
>CAVHKB010000169.1:0-5730 GCA_963636305.1 Prevotella sp. P5-108 | reverse complement strand
GTAACTTCGTTTAGGCTAACTGTAGAGCCATAGCGTGCTATGGCTCTCAACTCCCATTCGCAGGACAAACAACATGTTCCCCTCCAAACTATGTAAACCCATCAACCCGACAACGCATGTTAATTGTTAACTGTTAATTGTTAATTTCATTGATGTGTTTATCCTATCTGTCGGAATTCAGTCGGTGTCACGCCGGCATGTTTCTTGAAGAACCGCACAAAATGCTGTGGGTGCTGAAAGCCCGTCATTACGGCTATCTCCTTGACAGTCAGCGAAGAGTTACGAAGTTGGCGTTTGGCGTATTCGTACAGCCGCAGAGCGATATACTCTTGTGCCGTCTTGCCCGTTTCGGCTTTCACCATATCACCGAAATAGTTCGGCGAAAGGCAAATACGGTCGGCAAAGTACTTCACGGTAGGAATACCCTCTTGAGCGGTCTTGCCCGAATGGATATACTCGTCCAATAGTTCGTCGAAGCGGGAAATGGCGGTGATATTCATATCCTGCCGCGTAATAAACTGCCGCTCATAAAATCGCAAGCAGTAGTCTAACAGCAACTCCAAATTGGTAATTATCAACCGACGCGAGAACTTGTCAATAGGGTGCTGCAATTCTATCTCAATGATGTGCATACAGTTCTTCACCACTTGCACCTCGTCTTCCGATAGGTGCAACGCCTCGTTGCTGGCGTAGGAAAAGAAGGAGTAGTCACGCATCTTCTTGGAAAGAGAAGTGCCGTAAATAAAATCAGGGTGGAACAAAATACCGATGCACTTCGGGCGTGCGGCGGGGTCTCGTGACACCTCCACTTCCTGACCGGGAGCCATACTTACGATGGTCTCACAGTCGTAGTCATACTGTGTACGCCCGTAGTTAAGTACACAACCCTTTGTTTCTTTGAGCCAAAGACTGTAGAAGTCATACACATAGCGCACGCCCGTCGGCAGGTGCTGCTGTTCGCTACCGTCGTACTGTACGAAAGCCACTTGCGGGTGCATGGTCTTAAACCCGCAGATGTCGTTATATTCCTGAATGGTGGTAATATGCTGTTCCGACATAAGTACTCTTTGCGTTGTTTGCAGCGCAAAGGTACGAATACTTTCCCATTTCTGCGAATATCAAAATCGAAAAGCGTAATTCAGGTAGTCGTTTCCGTAATCAGGGTAGTTTTGCTCCATTAATGCCCATATAAAGGCCGCGCAGGTAAATAGATGGGTGTGGGGAATTGGTGTTGGTTTGGCACGAAAACAATAGTCAAATGGTACAAAAATAGGCTGCCGTTTCGGGCAGCCTATATTCATTCGCTTACAATTGTTCTGTTATAGTACAGCCGCTTGGGTGGGTAACTTGGTCTCAAATAGGCGTACAGAACGGCGCTTCTTATCAGTCGTAGGAACAATCAAGTCATCCTCCAACGCCACAGCCAATTTAGCTATAGTAGCCATAGTCATATTGTGCGTACCGCACAACCAGCGGCTCACTTCAGTCTCTGTCTTACCCAGGCGTTGCGCAAGGTCTTTCTGCGTCATACCTTTCTTCTCAAGCAGGTCATATACACGATTTGCCACCATTACCTGCAAGTCAATCTGTTTGCGCACCTCAGGAGTTGTCTGCTCCCGAATTGCCTCCATAATGGGATTCGTTTTCATAGTCTGCTCTGTTTATTCGTTGATAGTAAATGATAACTCGCCCAACAACTTACACCCACGGATGGTGATAATCTGTTGCCGTTCGCGTTGTCGTATTTCTATGTCAATCTTTTGCAGTGTTTCCACGCAGCGATTCAAATGTTCATCTTCTTGGTAGGTACGGGTGTTTTTTACACCTCCGCTACCCAATATCAACACTCGGTACTTTATGTTCAAACAGTACAGACGAAGCGATGTTGTTTCCAAATGCGAGGGCAATGCAATTACATTATCACTACGCTTGCCTTCATAACGAAAATAACGGTCTTCTATACCATCCCGTTTGATAATATCCAAACGATAAATCAACTGTTGCAAGTCCGTCGGATAATCTGCCGAATAGGTCAAAATAAACTTCTCAAAAGCAGTATATTCCTCGCCTTCAAACTTAGGAGAATATAAACTGACTTTATCATTACCCTCCAATAACTCAAGCAATAAATTGCGTTCCATTGTCCTTTATGATTTCGTCTGCAAAGGTAGTACTTTCTCTTGAATCTACCAAATATTCCGCCATAAAAAAAATCAACTTTTATGCTAATTCTATTTTCAGTACGACATGCAGCGTGGAGAGAATAAATAGGTACTAATATAGGCATGGTTGTGTATTTGACAGATGGTTGCGCTGGGCAAATAGACGGATGTGGGGGATTGGCGTTGATTGGGTACAAAACGATAGAACAGATACCATATAGGCTGCCGTTGGGTGGCAGCCTTTGTGATTAGAAACCATTTATCTAACAGCCGTGAGGCGGTAGAATATCGAATAGCCCATAAGGCGTCTCGCATTCTACTCCACTTCTATATGAACAAACAGCACGGAATTGGGCTACAAGAATAGTATCCTGCATGGTGAAGAAATTGAGTTCTTATTTGGGGCTGTTTAACAATGGAAAAAAATTGTCAAACAACCTCTTTCCTTTCTCGCAACTATGTAATACTAATAATGAGACTACCTAACTTTACCAGTTAGGTAGCCCCTTAATCTTTGTTTGGCCCCCTCTTTGAGGGGGGGGGGAGTCTTACTTCACCTCTACGCCTGTTAGGGTGTAGGTCTTGCCGTTGCGGAGGATATAGACTTGACCGTCGATAAGTACCTTTTGCGGGGTGGTGTCTGTATCGGCTGTGGTGTTGTCGATTGCCGTAGCGGGAATAAACTGCGCTTCAAGCGTCAAGTCGCTTACTACCGTGAAGCGATAAGGGTTATAGGTCAAGCCGTTGCTCCACTGCTTGAACTCATAGCCTGCATTGGGGATCGCTTCTATTGTAATATCGGCATTGTAGGTGTATTCGCCACCGCCTGTTACCGTACCTTGCTGCGGGTCGCACGTAACGGATATGGTGTAGGTTTGTGCGGTAAATTCTGCTGTCAGATTTATATCGCTTGTAACTGTCATAGTTCGTGGATTGTCTGTGTTGCCGTCACTCCAGCGCACAAACTTATAAGCAGACGCGGGTGTGGCTTCTATGGTCATCATATTGCTTGAACAATCAGAACTCGTAATCTTTGCGGAACCGCCTTCTGTTGCAGACAGAATCACATTATAACTCAATCCGTTTATTTGGTCTGAATATGAAGACCACGATGAAGCGGACAAGTAAGAATCTACTGCCTCACAAGGGACACGTATCATAGCACCGGAACTGAATGTGCTATTAGAAACAACAGGAGGTGTTGTCCCTAACATAACCACATTTTGACACTTGTGCAATGCTCCACCACCAATTTGCGTTACCTTATTTGGAATAGTAATCATTGCTAACTTATCACAATCATCAAAAGCCAACCTACCAATAGAGGTTATATTAGGGCTCAGAGAAACAGAGGTTATCCCCTTACAACCGTCAAATGCAGACGTTTCTATTTTGGTCACACTATTAGGCATTGTAATGGATGTTATACAGGTATCTCCCTTGAAGGCATCAGATATCGTAGTTACTCCTTGTGGGATATCTAAATTTGTCAGCAACTTACCATTTATGTACAAATTGTGTGAATAATAGATAGGGTTGGTGGCATCACGTGAATAAGAATCGCCAAAATCAATATCTAACCAACTCTTTATATCGCCCTTATAATCTACTTTAATGAGGTTTGTACACCCGTCAAAAGCGAAATTTCCTATTTTTGTTATACCACTACCAATCGTTATTGAAGATAGTCTGGAACATCCATAAAATGCTCCATCATGATCAGAATAACGATTACACCCTCCTATCTCTGTTACACTATTGGGAATAGTTATGGAAGTTAACCCTGTACACTCCTTAAAAGTTCCTGTTTTTATACTTTTAAGATTCTCAGGAAACACAATAGAGGTTAGATTTTTACAACCTTCAAAAGCATCGTAACCTATAGTTGTTACTCCATTCGGAAGTACAATAGATTTAAGATTTGTACAACCATAAAAGGCAGAGTTGTCTATCTCCGTAACGTTGTTTGGAATAACAATTGATGTAAGGGACGCACAATTATAAAAAGCACAAGATCCTATTTCGGTCACGCCATTAGGAATAGTAACGGAGGGTAAATTGGTACATCCTTTAAAAAGATAAGCACTAATATCGGTTAAACTACTTGGTAAAGTAACTGATTTAAGGTTAATACAGCCTTGAAATGCTCCATTATTTATGTTTTTGACGTTGTCAGGAATAACTATGGAGGTTAGACTCGTACAGTCTCCAAAAGTTCCTTTTCCTCCATCGGATAGTTCGCTCTCAAAAATAGTCACTCCGTTGCCTATAGTGACAGAGGTGAGATTTGTACAACCCGCAAAAGCACCATCACCCAAACTTATTACACTATTTGGGATAGTAATAGAAGATAGTCCACTGCATCCGCCAAATGCATCATATCCAATGTTTGTAACACTATTGGGAATAGTGATAGTGGTAAGTCCTGTGCAACCAGCAAATGCTCCACTATAATACCAATGTCCATTAATTTCCGTCACACTATTGGGAATATTCAATGATGTAAGACCTGTACAACCATAGAAAGTGCCACTTTCTATGGTTGTTATGCCATTACCAATGTGCAATGCTGTAATGCCACTGCATCTCCGAAAAGCATAAATACCTAATGTCGTGACACTGTTAGGAATGGTGACAGATGTAAGACCTATGCAATCCTCAAACGCATACGCACCTATTTCTGTTACACTATTGGGTATGTTGATTGATTGTAGTTTAGTACACCCCATAAACGCACCATAGTAGTAGATTTGGTTATACTTAGACTCCCAACCTCCTGCAATTGTTTTTACCCCATCACCAATAGTTACAGTTATTAGGTTTGTACAATTTTGGAATGCACTTTTTGCAATTATTTCTATACTACCAGGAATTTGAACTGTCGTTAGTCCTGTACAATCGGCAAATATATAATTTCCCATCCTTGTTACACTATAAGTTGCACCCTCGTATGTAACAGAGGAAGGGATAACAATATCACCTCTATATTCCTCTGAAGATGGAGATGAAGTGACGGTTGCTGTATTACCTGTAGAAGAAGGATATAGGTCATAATACAAGTCTCCTATTTTCACATCATAAGAAATTGCCTGTGCACATATGGCACAGAATAACGCAGTGAGCGTCAATAAGATATTCTTTTTCATTGTTTTTGCTGTTTACGTGGTTATTTGAGTTCGATGTGGTTGTTTGCAATGAATTGCAATGTCTCTTGAATACATTGTACCATAGTGGAGGCTAATGTATCTGCATTTGCATTTACATCTTTGTCCGCAGACAGGATGTGCATAAAGATATCGGAATCCTTACTCCAATCGCGATACTCTTCAGGCATCCATTTCCATACTATCCACCACTGGTTACGGTGGTAACCTGTGGTATCTATCTTTTCATCGCGTATGCCTTCTTGCGCCGCGGCTCGACAGACACCATAGTACATTTTGCCGCCTTCTATGGTGAATCGGAACAGGTTTTCCTGCGTCCAGCCCTCCATGCGGAAACTGATAGTGTAGGACGAATAACCATCTGACGTACAATCCGCAATGATTACTTTCGGGGCGTTCTCTTT
>CAVHKB010000168.1:0-5808 GCA_963636305.1 Prevotella sp. P5-108 | reverse complement strand
GATTATCAACTCGAAATCTGTGATTGTTTGTGATAGAATGGAGTCTAATTGCTCACGCAAATACTTCTCTCCATTATATGTCGCCATGGCTATGCTAATCATTGGGGCGTGTATTGTTGTAGTATTGAGAATGCTGTGTTTGTATTGCCTATTGAACAGGTTGTAAGTGAAATGTAGTGTGCTGTATTACTATTTCTTGCTGTCGCATAGATATTTGGGTGCAGGTGCAATGGGTGTGGGTATGACCAAGGGCGACAGAGAATAACAAGAAAGCGTTTGAATATTATGGGGTAGATGTATAGATTTGTTGGTAGATTTGGGACATTTGTTGCGCAATGGCTTTCCAAGATTTGGAGCCATCGGTGTAGTCTTGCTCAATATTACGAGAGAAAGTCTGTACTTTCTCGGGTTGCTCACATAGAGATGACATGGCTGCAGACAACTCGTTCACATTGTTTGGCGGCACGATGAGTCCGTATCTGTCGTTGATTACTTGCTCGGGGAGTCCGCCAACACGGGTAGCAATCACGGGCTTGTCGAATGCAAAAGCAGACATAACAACGCCGCTCTGCGTGGCATCCTTATACGGGCAGACAACTGCATAGCAATCTTGAATGAGTGTCGCCAATTCATTATCAGGAATAAAACGGTGGCGGAATTCAATATAGTCTAACTTTTCGTATTTTGTTGTATCGAAAGAAAAATCGCCTTTGCCGGCTATAATAAGGCGCATATTGGGGTGCTGTAGATGCACCTGACGCATAGCCTCAAGAAGAATATCGATGCCCTTGTGCGATGTTATTTGACCAAAGAACAGAAAATAATCTTGTTTAGCGGGGATATCGCTTTTGTACATGCGCAAGTAATCGTAGCGGCTTAACCGACTGCCGTAGACATGTTTATGCTCTAAATTATTCACAGCGATACACTCATCTCTCTGTGATTGATTGAGAATAATGAAATGACGCAGCAGACGGAAGCCCCATTTGCGAGCTTTCAAAGTCAAAGGGGCATTACATTGCGCAGAAGAATGTGGGAACGGGTCGTGTACAGTGAGTACAATTTTACGGCGTAACAGATAAATAGGGCAATAGTAGTACATTGGAAAATCTGTGATATGAATCACATCGTATTTCCGCAATCGCCATACAAACTTTATATACAACCAGAGATTGCTCATCTCTCGACAATGCACGGTTGCTGAATTGACGATATAGAAACGGTTCGGGTCTATCAGTCGCGTGATAGTCTGTAACTCGGGATAAATGTCTGTGGCTTTGAAGATACCAGTCTTCGGATAGGGTGTGGAGATATTGAATGCCGCACCTTTGTAATAGAGTTTTGATATAGGTACATAGTAGTCGATGTCGGCTAACGACTGTGCTTCCATCAAATAGGATATATCTACATCCGAGAACATCCGACCGGAGAAATATGCGATTTTGAGTTTATGCATAAGAGAGGAATATTTATTGAAGGGTTGTTGCAGAAACTGATTTTTGTAGTAATGCTGCTCGTTGTTGATATAATTTCTTGCGTTCTAATGTTTGGACGGGGTTTCTTAGTAAGTCTATACAATAGTTGTAAAATATCGCATATCGCATATTGGAGAGCATTTTACGAACATCTAAGTTGTGTTTTGTACATACATACCAATTAGATTCGTATTCTTTTTGTACGGTCTTTTCCGAGAACTCTCGAAATGCTGTAAGGTGTAAATATCTTGCATGAGGGAGATATATAATTTTCATCTGCGGAAAGTGTTTGCGTAGGCGTAAATGAATATCATATTCTTCTGCATACATGAAAAGATTTTCGTCAAAAAGACCTATATGCTCGAAAATGTCTTTCTTAATAGCCCAAAATGCCCCTTGTAGCCACATACACTTATAGTTGTATTTGTCTAATTTGTGACTAATACGGTGAAACAAGGATTGTCTGATTGGACTAATTTGGAAATCGTAATAAAATGAATAGTTTGGCTTGGTTTCATTGGCATACTGTTTTCCGCCACACATAGCTACATCGGGAGCAGACAATGTTTGTAGGAATGTTCCAAACACAGGCATTATGAGGCGTACATCTGGGTTCATAATTGCAACTATAGGAGCGGTAGATGCACGAATGCCGACATTATTTCCTTGTCCATAACCTCCATTCTTCTCGTTTCTAATGACAATGACATCTGGGTATTGTTGTTGTAATTTGCTGCGCATAGTATCAAAGTTCGCACTATTGTTATCTACGACAATAATTTCTAACCCATCGCCGATGTCGTTGTATTTGTACACAGAAGCAAGACAATCGTATATGTCTTTTTCAGAATTGTAAGTCAGTATGATGAGGGATAATTGTTTGTTCATTTGTGGAACTTGAAATTGTATTTGAACAGAATATATAGTCCGATAGAAATAAATACACCCAATGTATCTTTCAAGTCGCCTACTGTAGGCCAACTAAAGATACCTCGTACGGGAAAACAGAACAAGATAATAATTAGGATGAGTTGACTGAATTCTATCTTTTTATTATTTGCGATATAGCATATTTTTTTTGTTAGAAGAATATATAGCATCAAAAAGGAGATGAGTCCAACAACTCCAGCGTCTATCAGGACTTCCCCAAAGGCAGTGAAGAATACATTCATGTGCAACGGATAGATAGTGTGTAAGAATGCATAATAGTCCTGCATATTATAGGGTTGATGTGTGAGCAGGAATGTAGAAAGAGGGAATAACCTGCCAGAATAAAGGTGTGCTATGTCTGCGTATGGAAGGAAAGCGCAGAAATTATTCAGTGGTTGTCCTGCATAACCTATGAAAGCATCAAGTGCGTAGTCTGCTACAGACGAATCAAATCGGGATAAGGTGATAGCCATAAATCCGATAAATCCAACAGTAGCAAAACCACTAAACAACCCAACAATAAGTTTGCGTTTGCTTGCTTCTATTTGTGGGCGGAATAAGCAATAATAAATTATGAATGTAATACACCACCATAAGAGTTGTGCACGTCCTCCTGCTGCAAATCCGAATAGAGCATTGTACATGGAAAGGAATAGCAAGCCTATGCGTAGCCACAACGATTGACGGCATATACTGATTGATGTAAACCAACATAGTAGTGTAAGCGGCCACATAGCGTTTATTACCATTGGTATCCATAGCCACCATTGGTGTTTGCTTTGATAAATTGCGCTGTTGTCCATTGATTTCTCATAAGCATCCAAGCGAGTACTTAGGTGTAAGTTTTCTAACATTTTTTGGTACGAACCTGAAACAAATATGTGAAAGATACCGAATAGAAGAATGAATATGCACAAGATGTGGAACAATTGAGTTTTGTTTATTTGGAACTGAATATGTTTGTCATCTAATTTCGTAAGAGGATAAAGCAGTATCGTCCAAAATACGCAGTAGAGTATGACGCCTACGGTACTAAGGGCATAGTCGTTGCATCCGAAACTCCCATATACATCCCTTATATCCAATAGAATTTGAAATAGACTACATATATCGATCCATAGCAAGGACATTGCTCCTGCTCCGAACCGTATATCGGGTTTGCGTAAGTGGAGAATGAGCCATAGTGTGAAATATATGAATGGAATGTATGCCATTATTTACTTCGTTTGATTAGTGTTGTTATTTTTGTTATGTCTTTCCAGCCGAAGAGGATACATTGTGTTTGGCTGGTGAATGTGTGGCGGTAAGGTGGAATGAACAGAGAAGAGAAGTAGCCGGCTACAAGATTGCTGATAATAGCAATCCATGCGGCTGCAATGACTCCGAAGCGTGGTAGGAGTAAATAATTAAGCAGTATGCAGGCAATACAACCCGTCGTATCTCGGATAAGCGTCCATTTCTGCAGTCCCTCTACTACAATCATCTGTCCTGCCACATTGCTGAATGCTATACTTACCGCTTTGAATGACAATACCTGTAGTATAGGTACGGAAGGCAGATACTGTTCGCCAAATGTGTAGCGTATAAGAGGATAGGAAAGCACAGTTACAACGATAGAGCAGAGAATGGTACTCCATACTGTAATGTTCATGAATTGTTGGTTCTGGCGACGATATTCCTTCTTGTCTGTTTTCCATAGACTCGAAATGATAGGCATATAGGTTTGACAGATGGTTAAGGGTACAAACATCAACACACTTACAAAGGCTGAAGCAGTAGAGAAATAGCCTACTGCCTCTTTGTCGATCATATTGCCTATCATTACTTGGTCGATGCGCTGATAGATGACGACGGCAGCACCGCTCAATAGCAGAGGAAAGGACTCCTTAATCAGGTATTTGGCGGTTTGTCGGTCGAAAGTCCATAGAGAGGGCGAAGCAATCTGCTTGCGGTAAGAAAGCATATAGCCGCCGGCGATAAGTACGGTATCGAACAGAGTCGCAGCAATGAACCATGCCAAAGGTGCGTGGAGCAGCAACAGAACGACCTTGATAGCAGCACCTATTATAGTACGGCTAATCTCGGTTTTGACGATGTATTCGTTCCATACGATAGAGGTAAAATAGTTGCGGACTACATTGAATGTCTGCATAATCATGCTCAATGAATAGAGCGTAATCATCCATTTGGTGAAGGTATCTGCTTCGAACAGCCATGCTGTAGCGATGACAAGCAGCATTGTTATGGCAGCAAAGATGAGTTTTAGTCCGAAAGCCGTGCCAAGAATAGCGTTGGCTTCTTTTGACGGGGTGCGTCCATACTCGCCCGTGCCTTTGCATTTCGCCTCTTCACGGATTTCGATATTATCCAACCCAAAAGATGCAAAGACTTGGAACAGTGCGACATAACTTGTTACATAACTCATTAGACCATACTGCTCCGGTCCGAGATAGCGCGCGACAAATATACCTACTAACAGACTGCCGAGCAGGGTAATTATTTTCCCCGTTACTGCCCATAACAAGTTTTGGACGACCTTCTTTTTGGTTTCCGAGAGGTTAAGACGGTTCAATATGTGGTCGATGAGGGACATTGGGGTAGGTTTCGTGTTTCGTATTGAGCGTTAAGCGTTGCGAGTGGTTTCTTGGTTGCGTGTGTTTCTTCGTTTATGCGTTTGCGGGAGGTGGGATGTTGTTTTAGGGCTTGCCGGTTGCTTGTGGACGGTTTACACGACTTATTCAGTCGCGTCGGAATAGGTCGCGGGTATAGACTTTGTTCTTTACATCGTCCAGGCAGGAATCGTAGCGGTTGGCTATAATGGCTTGTGACTGTGATTTGAACTTTGAAAGGTCGTTCACGACCAATGAGCCGAAGAAGGTAGAGCCGTCGGGTAGTGAAGGTTCGAAGATGATAACTTGTGCGCCTTTTGCCTTTACTCGTTTCATGATACCTTGTATGGAGGACTGACGGAAGTTGTCGGAGTTTGATTTCATTGTCAGACGGAAGACACCTATGGTACAGGGGTGTTCCTCTTGTGCGTTGTAGGAGCCGTTGTTGTAGTAGTCGTAGTAGCCTGCCTTTGCCAATACGCGGTCGGCTATAAAGTCCTTGCGGGTACGGTTGCTTTCGACTATTGCTTCTATGAGGTTTTCGGGTACATCCTGATAGTTGGCGAGTAACTGTTTTGTATCTTTGGGAAGACAGTAGCCGCCGTATCCGAAAGAGGGGTTATTATAGTGCGTGCCTATACGGGGGTCGAGGCATACACCGTTGATGATGTCTTGTGTGTTCAAGCCTTTCATTTCGGCGTAGGTATCCAGTTCGTTGAAATAACTGACCCGTAATGCGAGATAGGTGTTGGCAAAGAGTTTGACCGCTTCTGCTTCGGTGAAGCCCATATAGA
>CAVHKB010000167.1:2459-5891 GCA_963636305.1 Prevotella sp. P5-108 | reverse complement strand
ATCAATGAACGAATAGAAGAAATTAGATACTACTGTTATGGTATCCAAGATAAAGAGGAGCGGGCAAAGTATGTAGATGAACTCTACCACAAGTATGAGGGAACTCGACGGAATTATGTCAAAGAGTCCTATTTAGCCAATTACGACATTGACCCACAGAACTTTCATACCGACATTCGGTTTCTGCGAGGAACTGATTATGTAGGGCAAGTTGATATACTTGTAGGCGGAAGTCCTTGTCAAAGTTTTTCTCTATTTGGGAAAAAACAAGGTCTCGAAGACGCTCGCGGTACTCTATTCTATGACTATGCCCGTATCATAAAAGAAACCAATCCCAAAGTATTCATTTATGAAAATGTTCCAGCAATCAAATCCAACGATAATGGACATACTTGGGAAATTATGCTGTCTGTTTGGAACTCACTGGGATATAAAATTACACCACAGATACTTAACGCAGCAGACTATGATCATCCTCAACTACGAAAAAGGATGTTCATAGTAGGCATTAGAGAAGACCTCTACACGACGCCATATACATTCCCCGCAAAAAAAGAACTAACTAAGAAAAGTACTGATTTCTTAGAGCCTTCACCTATTCCGCTGAAATACTATTTCGGTAGAGGTGGTTTTGTTTGGGTAACTACAAGCGCAAAAAACAAACGTCGCTCGCGCGTAAACCAAGACATTATTGGTTGCCAAACCGCCAACCAACAAGACAACTGGATAGGAGATTTTCGCATAGAACATCCTCTGCCCGAACACTATGCAGACCCAAGAATATACATCGGTAAGTTTGACTTTAACGATGGCAAGGGATTGGTAGATGCTGTAGGAAGGAAACTTACTCCTCGTGAGTGTCTTCGCCTTATGGGATTTTCTGATAATTTCCGAATTGTAGTGGACGACCATCAAATTTATCATCAAGCAGGAAACTCTATCGTTGTACCTGTTCTAAAAGAGATTATACTTACTTTAATTCCTTATCTTAATTAGTATGCGCAGGAAACAACAAGGTCCGGAACTCAAATTATTTGAACTGGACACCCTCAAATATGTTACACAAGAAAATATTCGGGATTCCATATATTATATTGGAATTTTTTCGGAGCGCATGTCTTCTGCTGATGTTACCTTTGCACGCAAATCTGGTCTTTTAGACACCTCTTGCTCACAAAAACATCTCAGCAAGGTTGCGCTCTGCTTTATTCTAGGGGCTATAACATATCGGGAGTACGCTTTCTTGATGCTTTCAAAGCAATGGATTAAAATAATAAACATTGACAAAAATCCATCCATTTATAAAGAGCCATTATTACCTTTTATTTTGAATGAAATACAGAACCTTGGGCATATTTCCAAAGCCTCTTTCGCCATGGATATGGATAGAATTATCGCAACTAAATATGCACCTGTTATGCTTTCAAATTCTAATTCGTTACGATACATTCAAAGTCTACTTGTCGACTCCGAGTTAATTGTCATAGAAAAGGAGTGCTATATTATTAACCCTTTAGCAACAGCTATTGTGCAAGATATTATTGCTAATCGTGATAAAATCTTACCACCCACAACAGAATCGGAATATGAGACCTATTGGAATACCATGCAACATGGTATCTTTGATTTTATAAACGACTGTAATAAATCTATTTACTCTAATTTTTATCCAAATCTTATTAAGTAACCATGAAACGAATATCCAATCCTCCTAAAGCCAAACTCCTCATGGGGTCAATGCGCCACATGGGCTATTCTTTTGCAAACGCCATTGCCGATGTAATGGATAATAGTATTAGTGCCGGAGCCCAAAAAATCCGTTTGCTTTTCCCTACCAATGCAGGAGATATTTATGTAGGTATATTGGACGATGGGTGCGGTATGTCTGAGCAGGAATTATTTCGCGCTATGTGTTATGGAAGCCAAGCCAATGAGAAAGAGCGAGATGAAAATGACCTTGGTCGTTTTGGATTAGGGATGAAGTCTGCTTCTCTCTCTCAATGCCGCAAGATGACTGTTGTGAGTAAAAAGGACGGAGAAATAAATGCGTACCGTTGGGATTATGACGAAATAACCAGTCAAGGACAACGCAGCGATTGGGATGTCCTTAAATTAGATGATTGTGAAATTGAACAACTACACTGCTATGAAGAATTTTCACAAATTGAACATGGCACACTTGTTTTGTGGGAAACATTTGATGGACTGTATGCTACTTCTGGAGGTCGGATTTACGAGGCACTCACTCGGAATCGGAATACTCTGCTTGAACATATCCCATTGATATACCATCGTTTTATCTCTGAGGATGAATTGAAAATATTCATCAACTACGAGGAACTACAACCTTTAGATCCTTTTCTATCACACCGTTCTGATTGTTCATGGGGAACTATTTCCCAGCCTCTTACTGACTCCAAAGGAAAGGAACATTTTATCAAAATTACCCCTTATAAATTGCCATTCATCTCCGAAATGTCCGATGCAGAACAAAAACTAATCGGAGGGGCAGATAAAATGAGCAAAATGCAGGGGTATTACATTTATCGAGGGCGTCGGCTTATCCGTTATGGTACATGGTTTGGTTTGCCGCGACATGAAGTGTCTAAATATGCGCGCATTAAAGTGGATATCCCTAATTGCATGGATGACATTTGGAAAGTTGATGTAATGAAGCGAAACGCAGAAATCCCTACCGAACTTCAAAAACTTTTAGAGAAAACGATAAGCAGTCTAATCGCTAAATCCACACGTCAAACAAAATTTAGAGGACGGAATGTTACCTCTCCCGATGAAAAACAAATTTATGTCTGGGACAGAATAGAGTCTCGACAAAATTACTTCTCATACAAGATAAATCGCGAGAACCGCTTCATTCAATCTGTTATAGAGCAAATGGACGACAAGCAAAAGGTTGCCCTAGAGATGTTATTTCAACAGATTGAAACAAACATACCCATTCATCAAATGCATCTCGACCACGACGAAAATCATATTGACCGTACTACTGAACGAGACCGACTACAAAACTTGTACGAACAGGCTTGTCAGGCTATTGATTGGCAGATTTTCAAAGGAGTTCCAGCAACCGATGCAGTTAATTCCATTATGATTTGCGAACAATTTAGAGATAACACTGAATTAAGTAACCGTATAAGCCAAAAATATCAATTATGAATAGTACACAGTTAGAACAGGCTAAACAATCATTGCGTTTAACTCTCGAAACACAGTCTGCAATTTCCATTTCAAAAGCAGACTTGTCTCTGTTTGTAGAGTTTCAAACTCGTTTTTGGAAAAATTGGACAGTTACAGAAGCAGATAAAAAGGCTCTAGTTGCTTATTTGGAAAATTATATTTTTGTAAAACATGACCACAATGGTTATGCTATCGTTAGCTCTGTGCCGTTTGATAATACATGGTATACAAATC
>CAVHKB010000167.1:0-2449 GCA_963636305.1 Prevotella sp. P5-108 | reverse complement strand
TAGACAAAGCCTCTTTGGATAAATTAGATAAAGTAACCTTACCTAATTTAATGAATTGTCTTGGAAATCCTACAGATACTCTTTCCCAACAGCGTAAAAGGTATGGTCTTGTGTTAGGTGATGTTCAGTCAGGCAAAACAAGCACTTATTCCGGTCTCATCTGCAAAGCAGCAGACGCAGGTATAAAAGTTGTCATTCTGTTGGCTGGTATTACAGAAACCCTTCGTCAGCAGACACAAGAACGCATTGAAGAGGATATTGTAGGTTTGACTATTCGCACCGATTATTTTCATAACTCTCAATCCTCTAAAGTAGGTGTAGGATTACTAAAGGATTGGAAAAACATAGTAACCACGTATACTCTATACGATGACGACTTTAACACTTTGCGCGCTCAAAATATGTCTGCTATAGGAACTCAAAATTCGCTTGTGTTATTCGTTGTAAAAAAGAATGTACCTGTTTTGACACACCTTCATAAATGGCTTACCGGTCCTAATCAACATCTCAATGCACAAGGTAAACTGCCATATTCTCTACTCTTAATAGATGATGAAGCAGACAATGCATCTATCAACACAAAGGATAGTAAAAATGACCCTACGGCAACGAATAGAAAAATTAGAGAAATCTGTGAGGTCTTTATGGATTCAAACTATGTAGGATTTACCGCCACTCCGTTCGCCAACATATTCATTAGTCCTACCACGGATAATGATATGATTACAGCAGATTTATTTCCGAAAGATTTCATCTATGTCCTGCCAACTCCGGAACCATATATTGGTGCACAAAGGATATTCGGGACACCCTCAACGAAAAATCCTAATTATGGGGATTGCTCGTTTATGTTGAGATATATCACAGATATCAAAGAGCCGTCGACTGAAGAAGTCAAGAATATGACAGAGGAGCAACAAATAAGGGGTTTCATATATTACACGCACAAAAAAAATTGGAAGGGGAAACTCCCAAAATCTCTCATAGAGTCTATTAGATGTTTCTATCTAGCAAATGCCATTCGAGACCTTGACCCGGCACAAATTAATTCTCCTCGTACCATGTTGGTCAACATCTCGCGTTTTATAAGCGTACACTCTTACTTAAAAAAAGAAATAGACCAAATTGTATCCAATGATTTCAAAGAGATACGCATCAACTTCAGCACCGACCAAAATCGAAATTGTAAAAATGAGTTGTATAGGGAACTGCACCGTCTTTTTGAGAAACATTATGCTGATTGTGGATATCCTTGGCAAACAGTAGGGGCAAAAGAAAACCTATTGCGTGGCGATAGACCAAGAGTAATTGTCGTCAATGGCTCTAAAGAGTCGCATGATGATGCACCCAACTATAAGGAAAATCCATCTCTCCGTATCATCGCAGTAGGAGGTTTAGCACTATCTCGAGGGCTAACTCTTAAGGGGTTATCTACTAGTTATTTCTATCGAAATACTAGTACCTACGATGTGCTTATGCAGATGGGGCGTTGGTTTGGCTATCGTCCACATTATGATAAAGTATGTCGTATTTGGATTACAAACACCAGTGCAAACTGGTATCGTGAAATAGCAGAGGCTACAGAAGAACTCAAATCCGAATTGGCTTTGATGACTTCACAGGGAGGTACTCCTAATGATTTCGGGTTACGCATACGCAGAGATGATACTGCTTTGGAAATAACCGCACGCAACAAAATGCGGAAAGCGAAACAATGTGAAGTCCGTACTTTGTTTTGGGGAGATGTATTTGAAACACCATACTTTAGTACCGACCCACAACGCAATATATCTAATGTAGAAAGGACTAAACTATGGATGCAAGAACTTGTAAATAATGGCGCAACAATAGAGAAAGTCGAGAAGCGTTCTTCCTATATTCTACGCAATATTGGAGTGGAAGAGGTATCCAAATTCATAGAGTACATCTATACATCCCCAAAAAATCTAAGATTCGACCGTTCTCGTATTTTGGAGTTTATTACAACAAACAAACAAACTCTGTCAAAATGGGATGTCGTTATTGTCGGAGGTAAAGGAAATCAAATACAAGGCCTCTTGCCTAATGATAATGAGTCAAACTTTTTTGCCACACAACGCCAATTGAGTATTGCAAGTGATGCAGAGAGTTTCTCATTTACTCAACATGGTGTTGTAGGTGGCAATAATGATGGAAGTATTGGTCTTGACAATGCAGAGCAAGTCAATACACAATACCAAGAAAAAGAACACACGAATAAAATTAGCCGAAATACATGGTTCAAATATGCTAAAAGAAATCCTGTATTATTCATTTATCCGGTTATGGTAACTGATATAAATAAGGTAGAACCTGTATTAGCAGATTATTTGCGTGGAATCGGTGATACTCCCATTATGGGTTATGCGGTAGGAATTCCGGGATGCGGGCATGAACAAGATAATGACGCACGTTGCTACTATACTAATAT
>CAVHKB010000166.1:0-5914 GCA_963636305.1 Prevotella sp. P5-108 | reverse complement strand
TTCCAGGCGTGCCTCTTCAACCACTCGAGCATCTCTCCTTCTATATATGCAACCGCCTCAAACAACCTACAAACAGGCTCGTTGTAAGGGGCTGTGAAAATCGGCGGTAAAGTTACAAATAATATGTGAATTGTCCATCATCTATTCCTTTTTTTTTGCAGGTAGGTGAAAAATAAGTCATTTTTGCGCAAAAAATAGTGTCTTTGCATTATGTGTTGTTGCTTCATATACCTCCGACACAGTACACTGATAAACAGTTGCTAACGACTCTGCTACATACTGTATATATATGCTTTCATTCCGTTTTCCTCTGTAAGGCACAGGACTCAGATACGGACCGTCTGTCTCAAGCAGAATACGGTCAAGAGGAATACTTTTGATGTTCTCTGCCAATTTGGAGTTCTTAAATGTTATCACCCCTCCAATGCCAATGTATAATCCCATCCCCACGATTTGCTCTGCAACCTCCCTGCTTCCCGAAAAGCAGTGCATCACTCCCCGCAAACGATGCATCGCGTTGTCCTCTATCGACAATTGCAATACCTCCCCAAGTATATCAAGACACTCTGCTGTGGCATCGCGCGAATGAATTATAACAGGAATATCATACTGAATCGCCCAATGGAGTTGCTGGCGGAATGCCGAGACCTGTTCCGTACGGAATGTCTTGTCAAAATGATAGTCAAGTCCTATCTCCCCTATCGCAACCCATTTGCGGCTCGGTAGCGCAGCATATAATTTTTCCAACTCTTCCTGAAAATTCTCCCTCACTTCCTCTGGGTGAAGACCTATGGCAGGGTACAAATAGTCCGGGTATCTGTCGCAAATGGCGGTCACTGTCGCAACCGAAGATGCGTTAATTCCCGGCACAATGATGCGCTCCACTCCGAACTGCTGCTGTCGGAGAACAACCTCTTGCAGGTCCTCTGCATACGATAGGTCGTCAAGATGACAATGCGTATCTATCAACATCTTCCCGACTGGTTTTTCCTAAATAATAGCGAACTGTCACCGTAACTGAGGAAACGGAAGTCATTGCGCAGTGCATACGCATACACTTTGCGCCAGTCCTCTCCGATAAACGCGCTTACAAGCAATAATAAGGTGCTTTTAGGCTGATGAAAATTCGTAATGAGTATATCCACTATACGGAACTCATAACTCGGTTCAATCATAATCTGGGTTTCCGCATGAAGAGTGTCTTGATGCGTCACATCAAGATAACGCAGAATACAATCCAACGCCTCCCTCGCTGTAAGCGTACGGTGAGTCGTGTAGGGTTCAAACTGACCCACATGAATGGCGTAGTCTTTCCATTCGCTCTCCGGCAATGTGCTTAACTTCACACCGATATGATACAGACTTTCCAATGTGCGCATAGAGGTGGTCCCAACCGCTGTGATGTGTCCTAACTTCCGCAAGATGTCTTGTAAACAAGTCTTCGGCACAGCGATTATCTCCGTGTGCATCGTGTGCTGATTGGCATCAGTCGTCTTAACCGGCTGGAATGTACCTGCACCGATATGCAATGTGAGTTCCGTTGTTTCTATGCCGGAACGACGCAACTCCTCCAGCAGTTCTCGCGTGAAATGCAGTCCTGCTGTCGGTGCAGCCACCGAGCCTTTTATAACACTGTACACAGTCTGGTAGGTCGTCTTGTCACTCTCCTCCGTCTCCCTATTCAAGTAAGGAGGAATGGGCAAGATTCCTGCCGCATCCAATATCTCTGCGAAACTGACATCTGGCGCATCCCACGAAAAATCAATCTCCTGAACATTCCCGTTCGAGCGTACCCGCGTCGCCCTAAGGGTGCAATCTCTCTCTCCTGTGCAGATGGTCTGTTCCAATATCCCTTGTTTCCACTTCTTCAGATTGCCTACCATACATTTCCAACGGCATCCCGTCGTAGAGGATAAGCACAATTGGTAGTCGTGCGGCTGCAGTGGCTCCAAACAGAATATCTCTATCCTCGCACCTGTCGACTTGTGAAAGAGCAGTCGGGCTTGAATAACCTTTGTATTATTATATACAAGGAGTGTATCTTTGGGCAGATATGTGCCGATATGTAGAAAACGGTCTTGCAAGATACTGCCGTCCTTGTATACCAGCAGTTTCGACTCGTCTCTCTTGGTGAGTGGATACTTGGCGATATGTTCTTCCGTCAACGGATAATTATATTCCTCAATAAGAAGTTCGTCCATAGATTCTGTCTTGTTTTCGCGTATTAATGTCCTGTGTTTTCGTGTTGTTGGCGCTTGTAGTCTTTGTGGCTTCCCGAGAATAGGTCATATCTCACAAAATGGCACTCCAATTCTCCGTTAAGCAAAGCCGTTTTCTTCGAGGGCTTCAGTCCTATTCGGTTCAACGCCTCCTCGTTGGAAGAAATAATCCATGCCGTACTCCCTGCAAACTTATGTTTCAATGTACTCCCAATCTCCTCATAGAGTTGCAATATGTTCTTGGGGTCTATCCGCTCTCCGTATGGCGGATTGGTCACTACCAAAACGCTCTCCGTTTGCGGCTTAAGTTCTTGTATGGCAATCTGTTGCAGCGAGATGTAACGCTGCATTCCCGCATTCCTTACATTCTTCTCTGCCACCTTTATCGCATAGAACGAATGGTCCGAACCATAGATGTGGTGCTTGAATTCACGCGCACTGCTTTCGTCGTTGTACAGCGTCTCGAACAGTTCGGCATCGAAATCCTTCCAACGCTCAAATGCAAAACGGTCACGATAGATTCCGGGCGGAATATTCAGTGCAATCAACGCCGCCTCTATCAGGAATGTACCGCTTCCGCACATTGGATCAACAAAATCCCTCTGTCCGTCCCAACCCGCCATCAGCAGCATCCCCGCCGCAAGGGCCTCGTTGATAGGTGCCTCCGTCTGTTCTGCACGCCAGCCTCTTTTGTGCAACGACTCTCCCGTACTGTCCAAACTGACGGTAACACGGGTCTGGGCAATGTGTATATTAATGTATAGGTCCGGATTGTCAATCTTCACACTCGGACGCTTGCCGTAACGGTCCATAAAGAAATCCGCAATGGCATCCTTTGCACGATAAGTCACATAACGCGAATGTTTGAATGTATCGGAATAGACCGTACTGTCAATCGCAATCGACGAGTCACAGCCGATATACTCCTCCCAGTCAATCTGCTTGATGCTGTCATACACCTCATCGGCGTCTTGGGCTTGGAATACGGCTATAGGCTTTAGAACTCGCGATGCCGTTCTCAGCCACAGGTTGGCTCTGTACATCAGGCTCTTATCGCCCGAAAACTGTACTGCCCTGCGCTGAACTTGTATATTGTTCGCGCCTATCCCAAGCAGTTCGTCTGCCAAAACATTCTCCAATCCCTTGAATGTCTTGGCAATCATAGTATATTCCTCGTACATACTATCTCGTATATCTTGTAAACTCTTTATGCAAAGGTACAATAATTATTGTGTTCCCGCAAATACTCCGCCGACACTCTTTGGATAGGGTAGGAAGAGTCCTTCTGCAGTCCTTCTCCCCTCCCTCTCCTTTCCCTCGTCGCAAAAACTGCCCTTCGTCAAACCCCGTAAATACTGTGTGTTTCAAAGGTTTTATATAGGTTTTATATAGGACGCATATAGGACGAATATAGGATGAATATAGGAAGAAGATGCCACGAGCATACAATCCCCCAACCCCGTAGCCTGAAAAATACAACGATTTTCCTCCCCTCGAAAAATGTGCGTTTCATCTTGTGAGATGTAAAAATAAGTATTATCTTTGCAGCCGATTTCCACACAACCTGTGGTTATCATTGGAAAGATGGCGGAGTGGTCGATCGCGGCGGTCTTGAAAACCGTTGACCTGCAAGGGTTCGGGGGTTCGAATCCCTCTCTTTCCGCAACAAGAGTGCTGCATTCTGCGGTACTCTTTTCTGTTTTTATGCAATCATCGCTCTCCCTTCGTCCTAAAACACATCTCCCCTGAACCTTGCCTTCTCCGTCTTTCCATAATGCCCCTGTCTTATAAAAGAAAAAGAGCGAAACACTACAGTGCTTCACTCTTCTATGGTGGTCTCAGTAGGGCTTGAACCTACGACCCCCTGATTATGAGTCAGGTGCTACTAACCAACTGAGCTATGAGACCAGTCGCCTATATGTCCTACTTTGCTGCTTCTGTAACAGCATTTCCGACAAAAGCGCGGCAAAGGTATAACTTTTTGCTGAATTATGCAAACAATCCGTGCAACTAATTTTGCACCGACCTGTTTTTATTCGCAAAAGAAACCTCTTATTCGCTTACCGATGCGTTGGAAAACCCTTCCGCAATCTGTAAAGCCTCCTTGTGCGAGATATTCTTCTGCTCCTCACTGATATCAGGTATATCTATTGCGATATTTTCGGGAATAAAGTCCGGATTACTCAATCTATCTCTATTAGCGGCATAGATAAATACCCAGCAGTCAGCATTGTTATAGTATTTCCGTGCAAGACGCGACAGAGTCGTAGCATCTTTTACTGATGTAACCGTAGTCAGAACGGCTGGCTTTTCTCCCTGCACTTTCGTCTGCTCCTTGCTCTCAAATTTCTGGGTACTATCAATGTTCTTTCTCTCTGCTTTCAACTGCTTGCATTCTTCCTGACTGATAATATGCAACTCTACACGACGGTTCGGACGGTAAGAATTGGCGACATTGGTAAGCATACCGTTACCAACAGTCACAATACGGTCTGCCGAAATACCATATATATCTATCAACTCTTTAGCAACCCTGTCTGCACGCTGTTGCGACAATCCTTGGTTGTACTTTTCAGAACCCGTGTAGTCACAATAACCGACCAAATCGGCACAGATGCTACTGTCTTTTTGCATCTTGTTAGCAAACTGCTGTATGGTAACCAGCGCAAGGTCGTCTAACAGATATTTGTCGTTGGCAAAATATACATATTCGTAGTCTTGGGGTTGTACAACCTCTGGTGCTGCATATTCCTGTTGAACAATAACTGTATCTCGACTGAAAACAACAACTGTATCTTTCAAAGGCTCTTTCTTCTTGCTCTCATCATTGTCTTGCAATTGTGCCGCAAACAAGTCTTCATTCGGGAAATTACGCAGGTGGTTCTTCTTCTTTCCCTCTATCTTCCAACGCAGATACGCCGACACATACTCCTGGCAATCATTGCTATTCCCTTGTACTCTGCCATCTACATTATCTTTCGTATAAATATGATACATGCCCTTTACACCCAAAGCAAGAGGACGACTGATGTTAAATTCAAACGCAATACCCATTGCTACAGACCCTGCCATTTCGTAACGCTCATCTGAACGAGGCTTCACTATACCTGCGTCGGTCTGAAGGTCACTGTTGAAAAAGGCCATACCAAGACCTCCCATAATGTAGCACGAGAAAATATCGTGCTTTCTATGAGGAAACCATGCATCTACAAGGTCGTATGTAAGAAGAAGGTCCAAGGAATGTAAATGACCGTAAAGTGTCCACTCCGAAGAACCTTTGGGCTTAAAGCCATAGTTGGCATAAGTATACAGCCCCATCAAACCCCAAGTGGTCGTAAAATCATATTGCAACGAAAAACCGCCGGTCGGTCTTATTCTTGTCTTTGGAGCAATGGTCACCTCTGAACGATGGAAGTCCCCGTCTATCAAGTCAAATCCTGCTTCAAAGGTCATAGACCAATGCGCAAATTCATGAGACAGATTACTTGTTTCTTTCCACGGGTGAACGCCAAGCGTGCTATCATTGTCACTGGTAGTTTCTTGTTTCGTGTTTGCTTGGATTCCCATAGACAGCAGAAGGAAACATACAATAAGCAACGAGGAAATATTCTTCATAATATCTAATTATTGGTTTGACTTTACATACATAACAGAATGCATACATTCTCCCTTTATAACAAGGGTCTATATAATAC
>CAVHKB010000165.1:0-5966 GCA_963636305.1 Prevotella sp. P5-108 | reverse complement strand
ATGGCTCTACAGCCGCTATGAAATTAACAATTAATAATTAACAATTAATATGCGCAGTATCGTACAGACACAACGGTATGGGGAGAGCCATAGCACGCTATGGCTCTCCGTGTGTTTGGTAGATTAGGCGATTGGGGAATGGAGCAATCGCGTTGTTGGTTGTGAATTATTCGGTTTGCGGTTCGTAAACGAGGACATTCTTGATTTCCCATGAACCGGACTTGCCATTGGAGGTGGTGTAACGGAAAGCGATATAGACAGAATGTCCGACGAAAGCCGAAAGGTCCATGTCGCCTGTTGACTGGAATACCCATGAGGTACCGGCAGGGACATTGAGTGTGCCATCATCGTTTTTGTTCCATTCGAGCGTTGTCCAAGTACAAGCGGTGACATCGCCTTTGTAGTCGGTAGAAACCAAGACCGTTGCTTCTTCGGTAAAGTTATCTGCCTTGTTGAAAGCCTGGTCGAAGACAAGTTGCGGGTTCTTGGCTTTTTTGAGTTTGACAGCCGGAGAGACGAGCCATGCTTCACTGGCGTGACTTTCGGAGTCTTTGTAAGCGGAGGCGCACATACCATAGGTGGAAGAATAGTACCAGACATAGGTGAGCGGGGACTCGAGCAGTACATTCTGTATCACGAAATCGCCCTGTCCGTGACCTAAGAAGGGTTCAGAGAGATAGGTGGAGATGTTTGCTTTCCAAGCCTCTTTCATCTCGAAAGACATACTTTCTTCGCCAATTTTATTGAGGATGTCCCAGTGTTTGGTGGAGAGATTATAGGAGAACTGGTCGATGGACGATGTTCTGTTTTCGTTTTTGTAGATGATGAGGTAGGTTGTTTCGTCGGCGGCATAGGGGAAGTGTTGCGTAAGATAGATGTTGAGGGTGTGTTCGGGATCGGAGATGGTATTGGAGCCTATTTCTTGGTAAGCCGCAGCGGGAAGTGCCAGGATTTCCACGCCGTTTGCAGAGTAAGGGGAGAAGGCACCGTTCTTGTATTGATAGACATAGGTTTTGTCGTCAGAGAAATAGACCACGAATTTGTATCCTTCTCGTTTCATCAAGGGATTGACTTGGGCATCGAGAGCCGCTATGATTTCGTCTTCAGTGGAGAGGGGAGAAGAGGGAGTGAAATCGCGAATGACAGTGAAATCGTTGAAGTAGAGCGGCAAATCGAGTTGTGTACGATAGGTTACCTCACAGAGAGTGCCTTCGGAGAGTTGTGGGTATTTTTGTGCCATGAAAGCCGGAAGGAAGAGTTCGGGAGTAACGAGGGTATCGGAAAAGTACTTGTTGGTACCGACTTCTTTGAGTTTATTATAGACGGAGGAATCACCATCGTATTTGCCCATAGAGAGTGCCGTTGCGACATTGGTTGCATTAGATGCGACGATAGAATAGTCGGCGTCGGAGAGCGTATAGGCGAAGTTGCGCACTACGGTGATAGGTTGGTAGCCTCCCAGTTGGTGATTGAGATAGAAATCTTCGCACGATGCGAGACAGAGGGCTATCAGCAGTAGGCCAAATGATTTTTTCATAGGATAAAATGTTAAGAAGTTTAGAAATTGATTTTAAGACGAACGTTCCAGGTTCTTCCTTGTGCAAAATAGAAATAGACATTGTCTTTGTTGACTTCGGTAACGGTTTGGGTCAACACAGTAGGGTTCCATGCTTTTTCGATGTAGTACTGATTGAGTACATTGTTGATACTACCAGACAGGACAGCATCTAATTTACCGACCTTAAAGTGGTAGGAGGCTCGTACATCCATTGAGCCACCTGTTGGTATTCTCCAAGGACGCTGCAAGTTCATTGTTTTGCCTATTTGCAGATTGTCTCCTGAAAAAGAGTAGTAGGCATAATTACGGTCGTAGAGAGTATATTCTGCGCCGAATCGGAGTCCTTTGAAAGGTTTGAATGTTATGCCGATATTGGCGGTTGTTTGTGCAGAGCCGCCGACTTGAATACCTTTCATATTAACCATTGCCCAAGCATGATCGGGTGAGCCAGGTGTAGTTATTTCTCCATCGACGGTTAGTGCTTGTCCTTGTTCGCTGTAGATATAACCTTTGACAGAGTCGCTGTCCCATTTCCAGTCGCCTATGGAAAGCATTGCCGATAATTCAAGCCAGCGTGTCGGTCGTGCTTTGAGTTCGAATTCTATACCCATGTGACGAGCGTTTACGCCAGTCATGTTGAGTGTATAACGCGTTTGTGCGGGGTCAGAGAGGGTGCTGTATTTAGCCATTGTCTTGTCCATCCACTCTGTGAAATATCCGTTTACGGCGATATTGACATATTCGTTATGAAAACCATATCCGAGTTCGACGCTTGCCACTTGTTCGTTCTTCGCATCTATATTGATGGCGTTGCTGGTACTGGCGGACATGAATGCTCCTTTGTCGAATTTTGGTGCGCGTGAGGTATATCCGGCGTTGATGAAGACATTGTTGTGTGCATTGAATGCGTAGTTGGCACCGGCTTTGACTGTTCCTCCCAAGAAGAAGAGTGTTTGGGAGCGGCTATGTTCTTCGTCATAGTAATAATGGTCGATTTTCCAATAGTGGTTCATGTTAATAGAGGCGTTGAGAAATGCGGACCATTTTCCTTTGTTGTATTCGCCTTGCAGGAATGCGCCTTCTTGTACGACATAGCCATCGTAGTTGCGGTAACATACATCGCCTATGCCAAGTTTTTCGGTTGCCCAATTAGGGTCGAGGGCAGCACTATTGTTCGAAGCACTAACTGATGAGCGTGTAGCATCGATGTAGTAGGAACCTCCCAACATATCGGAAATGACGGCGGTGTGCATACCCTTGTAGTATCGGAGGTCGATGCCGGCAGTAAAGTCAATCAAGTCTGCGAACTTGTTCTGATAGGTTGATACTAATCCATACCAGTTGTGGGAATTTGTGTTCTGGCAGATTACGAGTTGTGAGCCATAGTAGGGTGATATGAAAGCGGGGTCGGACTCATCATATATTTTGTTGGAAGGGTCGTTCAAGGTATATACGGCTCCGTAGTCGAAAGAGCCATCGGCGCGTCGAAATGTAGTGGAGAGAGTACCGTAGTTTGCTCCATAAGTGAGGTCGCTATATTTGTAAGAGGAGTTATATCCGTTTTCGGCAGTATGTCCGTAGCCTCGTCCGAGAGAGGCGTATAGCGTTGTGGAGAGAGAAGATTTGTAGTCGATTTGCCAAACATGGTTCAACGATATTTGCGGCTTATGGTAAACATTGTAGTTAGCAGACTTGCGGTTACCATAGTCGTCGTATCCATAAGTGGGATTATATCGTGAGAAGTGCGTTCCACCTGTCATATACTGTTTTACATTCATCCATTCGGAGAGGGTCAATGCACCTCCAGAGCCTGAGCGTTGGTAGTGCCATTGTGGTGCGCCGAAGCCTGTAAGTGACAACTGGTGATTATCGTTGATGCGTTTGGAGATGTTTGCGAAATAAGTATATCCGCTGAAATCTGTACCTTGCACATATCCTTTGCCCCACGTTTTCGTACCCAAGACAGTTATTGCCCAGCCGTTTTTCATGAGTCCGGTAGATACAGAGAAGGAGACTTTGTTGTAGCCGTCATTACCGATGCTATAAGAGGCTGCGCCGCCCTGTTTTGCGTCGATGTTTTTGGTGACGATGCTGATAGTACCACCGACAGAGGGTGATGAGAGTTTGCTTGCTCCCAATCCTCTTTGTGTCTGTACGACGGAAGCGACATCGGCCAATCCTTGCCAGTTGGACCAATATATTTTGCCGTCTTCCATACCGTTCATAGGCACACCGTTGATAAGCATGGCTATGTTGGTGTTATCGAAACCCCGCATATATATTTCGCTGTCGCCCCAAGAACCTCCGTTAGTATTGGCGTGTACACCTGGTGTATTTTTGAATATCTCGACGAATTCGGTATTACTTATCCTTTCTTCTATTTCGAGTGCGGTAACTGAACTTACCGCGATAGGTGTTTTGCGCTGTACTGCGATCTGCCCTGTTACAGTGACATCCTGTAGTGAGACGGTTACGGGTTGCATTTCCAATGTACCCAAATCGTTTCTTTTGGCAACGATTTCCAATTCTTTGTATCCTACATAGGTAAGAGAGAGGGTAAGGTTCGCATTCTTTGCAGGAAGTACGAAGTTTCCATCGAGATCGGTTACCGTACCGTTGTTGGTACCTTTTTCCAAGACGCTCACACCGATAAGAGGTTCCTTTGTTTCTGCATCGAGAACCGTACCTACCAAGCGTCGCTCTTGCGCATACACACTGATTGTGAGGGTTGCCAAGAGTAACAAGATAGTTTTTTTCATAATTTATTTATTTATTTGGATTGAGTAACGCTCGTAGGAGTTCTTCCAATTTGTCGGCATAGGCTTGAAACCCCAAGTCGGTTAGATGAATGCCGTCGACTGTACCCTCCTCGTTTCTACCGGTTATTCCATCGGATTGGATATAGTAGAGATTGTGGGGGGATTGTTGTTTCAAGCGCAGATAGTTGTTGTGGAATGCTTCGTTTTTCTGCGGCAGATAGTTTCCGAAAAACGAATCGAAGTGTGCATAGGGGTATATCAGTCCTTCGACCATGATGATGGGAACATCGGGGTGTGCATCGCGCAATATGCGAATAAAGGAATAGGTGAGCGTGTCGCACATATCTTTGGTGCAGTTGGGAACAGGGTCGATGACATACGCCACGACATCGGATATTTTCGCCATTGCTCGTGCCATGCACTGGTCTAATTTGCCCTCGCCTGAAAATCCGAGATTGACACATTCTACTCCTATTGATCGTTGCAAGATGGATGTAGCGACCATACCTGTGCGGGAGGCACATCCGCCCTGCATGATACTTGTGCCGTAGAATACGATTTTCTTTGATGCAGCAGGATTGTTGACATGAGGTTTGGATATGCAGGCATTGCTGTCAACGCCCACTTCGAACCACTCTATGCCGTCGTAGAGGGGAAGATAGATCATCCATTCATGTGTCTTCCCGTCGAGATTGCTCACATAGGTTTTGTGCTGTATGCTGTCTTTGGTGGGGCGAGCGGTATTGACATAGTGCCATTGCCCATCGTCAGCAAGACAGTAGAGGTCGGTTCCTTTTGTTCCAGTGTCCGCCATGTGTGCCATGTGGAAGTTCTGCCGCAGGTGGTATCGTGCAGCAATGCGTGTGGAATTGGTAGCAAAGCGTATTGCGATGCCGGAGGAACAGAGAGAGCGCGCCCAAAGGTCGGGCCTCACAGAGTCGTGCAAGCAAGCAGGAATACGGGTGTAAGGTGTGAGTGTGTTGGAGAAGCCTTTGTTGATGATTTGCAGTTGTTGCGCGTCCGTATATCGCAAGTTGTTTTCTTCCGCCGATAGAGGCAGTACCGTAAAAAGGAGAAAGAGCAAAAGCAGATTGGGCTTCATTGGATTGAAATCTACGACGCAAAGGTAATACATTTATTTTACCCGCACAATAGGAAATGAAAATTTTCGATGTTTGTTGGGAGAAGGGAGGAGATAATTGATAATTAACAATTAATAATTAACAATTAATATGCAGGGAAGCAATTAACAATTAACAGTTAACAATTAATATGCAAGGACGGGAATATTTTTTGTAAACGGACGGCGTTGCCGTATTGACATGAATTAGGAATAAAGGTTTAATTAACAATTAATAATTAACATACAGAGTATGGCATTGGTATCATGACCTTTCTTGGTTGTCTGGATGGTCTGGGGATTCTGGATTTCTGGGGGATGGTTGGTTTGAGGGGAACAGGTTGTTCGTCTTTTGAAGGGGAGTTGAGAGCCATAGCACGCTATGGCTCTACAGTATACATACAGCATACATAAAGCATACAAAAATTAATAATTAACAGTTAATAATTAATATGCCAGGAGGGCTATTTGCGATGTGATTTGGAGGTTCTTCCTATATTCTTCCTATATTCGTCCTATATGCGTCCTA
>CAVHKB010000164.1:0-6025 GCA_963636305.1 Prevotella sp. P5-108 | reverse complement strand
TTTTGTATGTTCTTCCTATATTCATCCTATATTCGTCCTATATGCGTCCTATATAAATCGTATATAAATCCTTTGGAAGTGGTAGGAAACACAGGGCTTGGCGGAGGGGAGTTTTTGCGGGAGCGGAAGCAATGCGGAATGGATTGGTTGTTGTTGGGGAAGGGTCTTTTATTTTTTTTAATATCGTTTCGGGAGTTAGAGAGAAGGTGCGTTTGCACAGACCGTATTTTTTGCCTACCTTTGCGGGATTGAAGTGAACAGGACAAAGTTCGCAAGTAGTAGCCCAGTTGGTCTGTCGCTCGAAGTATTGCTTTGCAAAGAAGGAATATGTTCGGGAGGAAAGTCCGAGCAACAAAGAGTACCATACCGATTAACGGTCGGCGGGCAGCAATGTTCGGAAGACGGCACAGAGAATGACCGCCTTTCGTAAGAGAGGTAAGGGTGAAAAGGCAGGGTAAGAGCCTACCGGTCTTGTAGAAATGCAAGGCGTCAAGTCGTCCTATGGGTTGAAAGTTCAAGTAAACTGGCGTTTGGTGGAATGACCATGCAGAGTGACTCGCTCGAGCCAGAGGGTAGAACGATAGGGTCTATCAGAAAGGTTAGACTTCAGATTAATGACAGACATTCCTTGAAAGGGAAACAGAACTCGGCTTATAGATTGGACTACTGCTTGCGAACTTTATTTATTCCGATGTTTTTAGCAGAAGGTATTATAGTATGGTCAGAAAGATATACCAATTTATCCGACACGATGTATGGTCGCTAACGGGGACGGAATTATCGAAGAGTAAGAATATACTGTATATGACTCTGAAGACTATCATTTTGTCAATCAGAGGTTATGCGGAGGATGAACTGAATACCCGCTCGAAGGCACTTACCTACTCTATGGTTTTTTCGGTAGTTCCTGTATTGGCGATGGTACTTGCGATAGCGAAGGGTTTCGGTTTTGAGCAAGTGATAGAGGAGCGTTTACATAGTGTCGCCATACTGGAACAGACGCACATAATACCGGAGATAATGGGTTTTGTGGAGCGTTATCTTGCCACTACTCAAGACGGTCTGTTCTTGGGAGTTGGAATTGTTATCCTTTTATGGTCGGTGAATTCATTTTTCCGTGACATTGAACTATCGTTTAACCGAATATGGAATGTCAAGAAGTCGCGCAATTCAGTACGGCAGTTTGCGATTTATATCACGATAGTAATAATGATTCCTGTACTGATAGTGTTCACGAGTGGATTTTCCATATTTGTACATTCGACCCTTGCAGAATACTCGTTGTTCGATTCTATGCCAGACTTCAAAGAGTTCTGTATCAAGTTTATCCCGTTTGCAGTATGTTGGTTGGTATTCTCGTATATGTACTATGCGATTCCGAATACGAAGGTTCGTTTTTCGGCAGCCATTATCCCCGGAGTATTGATAGGGACCTTATTTCAGACTTTGCAACTGCTGAGCGTGCATATAGTTTTGTTCCTTTCGAGGACCAACATTGTCTATGGTGCGTTTGCCGCCATTCCTCTTATCTTGATGTGGATTTATTGGTCGTGTCTGCTGACCCTGATAGGTGCGGAGATGTCGTACGCTATTCAGAACAATGAATACTTCGAGTACGATGCAGATATGCAGCATACATCGCGTCGTTACCATGATTTTATCACGGTGTATCTGACCTATCGTGTGGTTAAGCAGTTTGAAGAAGGTGCATTGCCCCAAAGTAGTTATCAGATAGCGAAAAGTACGAATCTGCCTATCCGCTTGGTGAATGAGGTGATGACACAGTTAGTGGAGGCGGGTATATTGCGTGAGTCGTATATAGAGGAAAACAAAGATAAGACCTATATGCCTGCAATGGATATTCACCGTCTGACGGTGGACCGAGTAATTATGCAGATAGACAAACAGGGTTGCGAGGATTTCATCAAGAATACTCCTGCAGAGGTGGAGGGAATGTGGAAGAACTGGGTCCGCATGAAAGAACATTGTTCAGATGTAGATACATCGCAGTTGTTGGTAAAAGACTTGTCCTCGTACTGCAATGAGTTGGGGAACGAACAGGCGTAATGCGGAATTTAGAAAGAGTTGACGACAGAAAGCAGATAAAAGCGGTAAGCGATGAAAGTAGAACATACACAGTTGCTTAAAAACAAACAGATTATAGCCGGTCCGTGTAGTGCAGAATCGGAGGAACAAGTATTTGAGACGGCAGTTGCCTTGCAGGCGATAGGTATTTCCGCCTTTCGTGCGAGTTTGTGGAAACCGAGAACCCGTCCTGGTAGTTTTGCCGGTGTAGGAAGCGAGGGGCTGGTTTGGTTGCAACGAGTACAGCGAGAGTTGCATCTGCCTGTTGCGACGGAAGTGGCTACACCTGAACATGTGGGTTTATGTATGGCGCATGGGATAGATATTTTATGGGTAGGCGCACGCACGACAACCAATCCTTTTATGGTTCAGCAAATAGCCGATGAGGTAGGTCGTTATGAGCAGAAACCCATTATCTTGGTAAAGAATCCGATAAGCCCAGATATAAACCTGTGGTTCGGTGCGATAGAGCGTTTTGAGAAGGTGGGAGTTGAACAGATAGTGGCAGTACATCGTGGTTTTTACAGTCCCTACTCTGCTCCGTTGCGCAATATGCCGAATTGGTCGGTGCCAATTGAATTGAAGCGAAAGAAGCCGCATATTCCAATTATCTGCGACCCATCGCATTTGACGGGGGACGCGACGATGGTTGAAGATGTGGCGACACAGGCTATACAGATTGGTTTTGACGGATTGATGATAGAATGTCATCTATGTCCGCAGGAAGCCCTTTCGGATGCCGAACAGCAGATTACTCCTTTGCAGTTGGGAACTCTTTTACAATCGATAGAGAGCAAGACGGGAGAATATACGAAAGAGGGAGATGCCTCCACTGCGTTATTGGCAAGGCGAGAACAGATAGACGAGATAGACAATGAGTTGTGGCAACTTATCGCCAAGCGATTAGATATAGCGCAAGAGATTGGGGAGATAAAACATCGGTACGGGCTACCTATTCTGCAGTCGGGTCGCTACAATGACATCTTGCAAAAGCGTTTGCAATGGGCCAGTGACCACGATATATCCGCAGAGATGGTGCAGAAGATGGTAGAGATATTGCACGAAGAGGCTATTCGCAGGCAATTGTGAGTTATTAGCAACTCATTCCGCCACAGCAATGGATGACTTGTCCTGTGACATAGGAAGAGAGGTCGGATGCCAAGAAGAGTGCGACCTTAGCCACCTCTTCGGGTTTGCCCCCACGCCGCAAGGGGATGGTTTTCTCCCATGAGGCTCTTACATCATCAGGCAGAGCGGCAGTCATGTCACTGAGAATAAATCCCGGTGCGATGGCGTTAGCACGCACGCCACGACTGCCTAATTCTTTTGCTATGGACTTGGTAAGACCAATGATACCCGCTTTACTGGCGGCATAATTGGCTTGCCCTGCATTGCCAGCCACCCCGACAACCGAAGAGATGGATATGATAGAGCCAGCGTGTTGTTTCATCATAACAGGCGCACAGGCATGCATATAGTTGAAGACTGATTTCAGATTGACTGTCAGGACATCATCCCATTGCTTTTCAGACATACGCAAGAGCAGTCCATCTCTTGTTATTCCGGCATTGTTGACCAGAATATCGATATGTCCAAAGTCGGCAACTACATCGTTTATTACCTGCATAGCGGCATTGTAGTCGGCAGCATTGCTACCATAGGCTTTCACCTTAACTCTCAGTGTTTCAATCTCTTTTTGAGTCTGCTTGACCGTATCGTTCAGTTCGAGGTCGGTGAATGCGATATGACATCCTTCTGCAGCAAAACACAAGGCGATGGCTTTTCCAATACCACGCGCTGCTCCCGTGATGAGTGCCACTTTGTTATCTAACAAGTTCATAGTTTCTGTTCTTTTATTGCGGATTATCATCCTTTATGGGGAATACGCCCTGTGGATGAAGAATGGTGTACTGAGTCATGTCCTGGTTAGATTCGAAGCCTACTCCAACAATGACCGAGTTTTCCCTTGTGACGGTGATAGCAGAGTCGGAGTGTACCCTACCCGTCTGTTGATTCCAAAATAATTGTTGTGTATTGAATTGTTCTCCTTTGAGGTTCATTGCTTTTACATTCCCATCGAGTTCCCATATCTGTGCGACATCGTCGTAGCGGGCATAGTCGGATTGAAGAGAAGCCTCGATCTGAAAATCCTCGTTAAACTTTTCGAGGTAAATGCCGTCGGAGAACTCCCAATAGGAAGGCACAGCCTTATCGTAGATGTCCCATTTATGTGCAGAGATGCGATAACGCGTTATGCCAGAATCGGAGATTAAAGTAGTTACAGAGTCGGTATCGAGCATGGGTATAAGACTACGGTCGATGATAGCATCGATTTGTTCCTTATCGTTTCCTTTGCACCCGGCAAAACACACTATACCTATCAGAAAAAACAAATACCATTCCCACTTACCTATATGGTTAAGAAGTGAGAATGGCATTATCCGTTTCATATTAAACGATTTAGAGAGATTGAATACCTCACAGACCGATTAACGGCAGACGGTGGTTTCTCCTATCCAACCTCCTACAGTGAATGCTTTTCCTTTAGCCAAGCCATTTCCTGCGTAGAAGAAAATTTCTTCGGTTGTAGGGAAATACTGCGAATAGGTATTTATTAAGCGTTGTGCTTCTTCTGCGCAAGAAGGATCGACTTGTTTCGCCTTAGCGAACTTATCGCATGCTACCCAATAAACTGTTTTGTTCAGTACTGCGTCGTCGTACGGTTTAGAGGCGGCATAAAGTGTTCCTATCAAAATATAACAACGCCCCTGGTCTGCTTTGTATTCCAAAGATTTGCGCGCATATTGACGGGACATGGTATAATTCTTCAAGTTGGTAAAATAGATGCAAGCGATGTAGTATTGATAGTTTGCTTTGTCCTCGTCAGTTTTGGCGAAATTAGTTGCCTCGTCGTAGTATGCAATAGCGGCACGATAATCATCTTTTTTTAGGCACATCTTAGCGCACCCTGCAGCAGACTCTTCATTCGGTTGCAATTTATGAGAAGCCTCTGCCGCTGCGAAGTAAACCGGAGATTCTATGCAGTTAACACGATTATACAACTTCATTATTTTGGTAAGCATATCTAAGTTCTGCAAGTTAGCATTGACAAGAGAAGCATATAGTTCGTCCAATTTATCACAGTCGGCTGCTCCTGATACAGCGAATATATTATCGATATAATCTTTCAGTTGTTTGGCATATTGAGCCGATTTGTTTGCAGGGTCGTTGCTAATGGCGGTCAACAATTCAGATACCTTTTCGTAGTCTGCAATATATTGTTCTCCATATTGCTCGGGATTGGTCTTGTATAAATTATTAGACAACTCGGCATATTTGCTGATTACTTCCATAGAACTCTTTGTATCCATGCCCAAGACAGACTCTTTGAGCCACTGATAAGCAGGGAGTTTGGTGTTATCTTCTGTGAAATAGTCGCAGTAGTCCAAACCTTTTTGTCCCAATATATAAGCCTTCGGATATTTTTGGTTGTCGCCAAAGTATTTAATGCGTTTATCATAAACTTCCATTAGTAGGTTGCGCAGTTGTGCTTTCTGCTCCTCTGTTTGTGCCTGTGAGATTTGCCAGGCTATTATTTTAGTACCATAGGCATATATAGCGACATTGGCACTTGGACAGGTGTTGTAAACTTTGTACCAAGGTTCTACAGCATCGGCATATTGTTTATTTTTTGCAGATTCAGAGAATAGACTTATATTAGTGATACATTCCTCTGTGATGACCGGCGTTTCGTCGGCAGATTGTGGATTGTCGGAAGTAGCAGCAGTGGTGTTTTCCACATCATTTGAGGGAGTAACCACCTTTTTATTTTTGGCTACAACAGTCATAGGGATGATGGTACAGACGGCAAGTATGGTTAGTAGTCTGCTTGCACTTGATGCTTGAAATATACGCATATTCATATTCAATAACATTATTA
>CAVHKB010000163.1:0-6094 GCA_963636305.1 Prevotella sp. P5-108 | reverse complement strand
TATGGCTCTACAGCCATTATAAAATTAACAATTAATAATTAACAATTAACATGCAGGGTGTGCCATAGGCATTTTAAGCGATGTATATGTGTAGGGTCTTCCTATATAAATTCTATATAAAACCTGTATAAATCGTATATAAATCGCATATAAATCCTATATAAATCGCATATAAATCCTATATGAATCCTATATGAATCGTATATAAAACCTATATAATTCCTATATGATTCCTATATGCATCCTATGTCCTTCCTATGTCCTTCCTATGTTCGTCCTATATGCGTCCTATATAAAAAGTAAGGAAGAGGTCGGATAGTTCTATCTGTCGGGAAGGGACTTGTTATCTGTTAGGGAGGGACTTGTTTAATTCACGGATTGCCATAATCAGCGCATGGTTGGTTGCACGGTCCGTAATCTGTTCGCGCAGTCGTCCCAACTGCATACACCACGAGATGGTCTGTTCAGGCGTAGCCAATGCGAACCAAACCGTACCCACAGGTTTTTCCGCCGAGCCTCCACTCGGACCGGCAATACCGGATGTGGCAAGTGCATAGTCGGTGTGCAAGAGTTGTCTGCACCCTGCCGCCATAGCCCGTACCACAGGTTCGCTGACGGCACCGTAGTGCATCAAGTCGTCGGCACTGACTCCTAACACATTCTGTTTGACCTCATTAGAATAGGCTACGACGCTTCCTTTATAGAACACGGAACTGCCAGGCTGCTTGTTTAGTCGCATGGCTATCTTTCCCCCCGTACAACTCTCTGCAGAGGAGATAGTGAGTCCCTTTTTGATGAGCAGTTCGCCTAACAGAACCTCCAACGGCTTATCTTCGACGGCAATAAGATAGTCGCGGACGAGAGGGAGTAGTGCTGCAATTTGTTGCTGCATCTCGTCTTCCAACTCTTGATGGGTATGGTTAGCGGAAGCAGGTGTTATGCCAGTGAGTCGCAGGCGGATAAGACCATCTTTGGGCAGATAAGCCAAGTGCATATAGTGGGGCAAGGCGTTTTCCCAGTCGGCGATACGGAGTGCCAAAGCCGATTCGGCAATGCCACAGACAAGCAGTGTATGATGGATGATATGGTGCTGCTGTCGGTCGAACGAATGCAGCAGCGGGAGGATATGATGTTCCATAGCAAATTGCATCTCGTAAGGAACGCCTGGCATAGAGATGACAATTTTGGGGTTATCGGCAGAGCCTGCATTGAACCACATAACGGGAGCAGAGCCTACCTCGTTGGGAATGACGGTGCAAGCCTTCGGGACCAACCATTGTGTGGCGGTGAGAGCGTTCAGAACGGTCGGTCGGTCCTTGTAGAGTGCTTCGATATGCCGATGTACACTGTCGTCTTCCACCAAAGAAGTATGGAAGAAGGAGCATAGCGTTTGCTTGGTGATATCGTCTTTGGTAGGACCTAATCCGCCGGTGATAAGAACGATTTCCGAGCGTTTCAAGGCATCGTTGAGTGCGGAGATAATCTGTTGTTGCTCGTCGTGAATACAGGTTGATTGCAGTACTTCGATGCCGAGTTCGTTGAGTCGGCTCTCCATGTAGGAGGAGTTAGTGTCGATGACCTGTCCGATAAGCAGTTCGTCGCCTATTGCAATAATCTCGGCTTTCATGTTATGATGAAGGATTTTGTTTGTGCCATTCATCTGCCACCAGACACAATTCGTTGTACCACTCTTCGCCAAAGCGTGTGATGAGGGGTTCGCGAAGGAATTGGTATATCGGCAGATGTTTTTTCCTACCTAACTGCCTTGCACAGTGACAGATGTCCCATCGATGATACTCCACACCTACGAAGGAGGGATAGTGGGTGAGCCGTATAGGATAAAGCGCGCAGGAAATAGGTTTGCGTATAGGAGATTTGCCATCGTTAAAGGCTTTCTCTATCAAGCAATAGCACCACCCTTGTTGGTTGGTGCGGGAGAAGATGCAGTCTTTACCGTTGACGATACTTAAGACGCGCTCACCGGAAGGGTCGTTGTATGCAATACCTTGTTGCAGCACCACATTGCGGGCTTCTTTGCGCATGTTGGGCATAAGCAGAGGCAACATATCTTGCAACTGCTGCTCTTCGAGTTCGTTAACCGGCGCACCTGCATCGCCTTCGATGCAACATTGTCCTTTACAGACAGCCAAGTCGCAACAGAACATCTTCTCTATAACCTCCAGACTGACAATGGTATCTTGAATGTGAAACATCATAATCAACACCCTGTTAGGAGATGTTCAATAAATATCTTCAATCCTATGGCGACGAGAATGATACCGCCTATGAGTGTCATGTTCCACCTAAAGCGTTTGCCAAAGAGCATACCGACGCAGTATCCTCCGAGTGAGAACAAGAAACTGGTGGCGGCAATGATGCTTACTGCAGCGACAATGATTTCGGGCGTTGGGACAAATATAATCCCTGTAGCCAACGCATCGATACTGGTTGCTATTGCCAAAAGAATAAGATTCGAGAAGGCAAAGGGGTTGGTTGTGTTTTTAGTGACGGTGGTATCTGCGTTGTCTTTGTCTTTTTGCAGGCTTTCAACAATCATCTTGCCGCCGATAACGGAGAGGAGTACAAGGGCTATCCAATGGTCGTAGTGACTGATCCAATCGGTGAATCCTATACCTAAGAAGAAGCCTATCAAAGGCATTGCCCCTTGAAAGAAGCCAAAGAGGAATGCCATAAGAAGGACTTTATTGTGCCATTTACCTTGCTGTATTCCTGTGGTGACAGATACCGCCAAGCAGTCCATTGCCAAACCGATGGCAATGAGTACAATAGAGAGAATGTCCATAACGATGCGATGAGATTAGTGTTTCGTTCTATAGCGAGCAGTAGTTTTGCCCTTGGCAATGTTCGCTAATTTGGTTTTACAGAACTGCCTACGGATAGGCGAGATGCGATCGGTAAAGATATGTGCTTGCAGGTGGTCGTATTCGTGCTGCACAATACGGGCAGCAAAGCCGGTAAGTACATCCTCATGTTCTACAAAGTTCTCGTCTTGATAACGGATCTTAATGGTAGTGGGACGGACTACATTCTCCGATATTCCAGGCAACGACAAGCACCCTTCGGTGTACATCACTGTATCCTCGCTTTCTTCTACGATGGTCGGGTTAATAAACGCCTTCTTAAAGTCTTTGCATTCAGGGAAGTCCTCGGCAAGAGCATCTCCATCCACAATGAAAAGGCGAATGGATAGTCCTATCTGCGGAGCCGCCAAGCCACACCCATCGGCTTGGGTTAAGGTTTCGAACATATCGCTTATCAACTCTTTCAAAGAAGGATACGAGGAGTCTATTTCGTCGGTCTCACGGCGAAGGACAGGCTGACCATATAGGTAAATGGGTAATATCATAATCATTAGTTTTACAAACGGCAAAGGTACTCTTTTTATTCCTAATTACAAAGACTGCATATACGACTCCAATATATAACTTGCCGCAATCTTATCCACCACCGATTTATCTTGCCGTTGTCCTCGTTTCATTCCCCCGTCAATCATTGCCCTATGCGCCAAAACGGAGGTATAACGCTCATCGAACAGATGTACCTCTTTCTTTGGAAAACGAATAGCAAACTGTTTCAAGAACGAATGTACATCGGTCATTGTATCCGAGTCCTCATTATTGAGCCGCTTCGGCTGACCTACCACCACAACATCTACTTCTTCCCGCCGAAAATAGTCCTCCAACCAATCCAGCAACGAGCAAGTAGCGATAGTCGTCAATGGCTGTGCCAATATACGCAACGGGTCGCTAACAGCTATCCCTGTGCGTTTACGCCCGTAGTCTATTGCCAGTATGCGTCCCATATCTACCTTTCAATCAACAATAAGCAATCTCTTAAACTTGTCGTGACGCCATTCGTCTTGCATCAATAGGTTCACCTTAAACTGTCCGTCGCGCATTCCTGCCGATAAGCATAGACGCTTGAACTGCTGATAAGAAGAATTGATTAGACGACCGGTAATAGGGTCTTTCAAGCGGAATGAATCGCGTTTCGACTTATACTCCACATTCTCTTCCTTCAGTATCTCATCCACATTCTGCGTAAACTCTTCTGCCTGCGCTTGAGTAACCGATGAGTTCGCAAACTCGTAATAGAAACAATAGGCTGACTCTTCCACATCGGCAAAACCAACAAAGAAGCGCGTCTTAAGTCCCGTCTGCTTCTCTGTCCTGCGAATAGCCTTTATGAACTGCTGCTCTGCCAACTTCTCACCGGTCATCGACACTATCCCATTGATCTTCTGCACCATGTGAACTGTAGGAGTATTCAAGAAGCGAGGACCTACCTCTATCAAATCATTCATGTTGTAACGATACAGACCGCCAAAAGTAGTAACATAAGAACAATAACGCCTACCCTCTTCCAACTCGTGCAGTTGATAGAAACGAGGATTCGATTTGTCCAAGTCTTCTTCTGCCACAAACTCATAGAAGTGGAAATGTGGAAATAGCACAGAGTCCAAACCGTCGTCCATACACAGACCGAATCGGCATTCCGTCGAGAAATAACCTAATTCCTGATGATATGTACCCTCTGGGAAATAATCTTTCAACTTATCCACATAAATCTGCGTATTCCCGCATTTCCATGTACTCAACAACTGCATATCCGGCCAATAATGTTTCGGCAACACCACCCCATACTGTTGCTTTAGATGACGCAACTCTTTCGCACGCTCAGGATTAGGATGAAGACGACCCGACAATGTCTTGCGAATATCTTCAGGAATATCTATCTTCTCGGAAATTGTACCTTGCTCTATGTCGGTGATAAAATCGTCAAGGTGTTCATTTACCGTGTTCTGTAGTTCAAGTATAGTCGACGGATTAGGCGTCAAAAACAGCGTCACATTGCGTTCAATACCCACACGCATCAATGCGTAATTGCGTGCCGTGTAATCGGTTATGTGGAATATCTCAGGGTAAGAGACATACATCTTCCGAATGAAAGAAGGAGCATCCCGTTGTGTCACTCCCGACACGGAACCGTACACCGTCCCGTCTGGCGCGTAGCCTTCTACATCCTTCCCCACAACAAACATCACGGCTCCGGCAAATGTATTCGGACGACGAAGAATGAAATTCGTTATCCAGCATCTTGTCATCTTCCCATATACACTCTTCAAGTATCTCTTTGTAATGGGAATCCACTTCGGCTCGGTCGTTGTTCCCGATGTCGTGGCATACATAACCGGCTTGCCTGGCACAATCACATTCGGCTCACCTGTCTTCTGACGCTCTATGTAAGGACGAAGGTTGTCATAATTGTTCGGCGACACATACTTATGAAAACGCCGCAACAACTCCTCGTATGTCAGTGCTTGGAGAATCTCTTTGAAATGGTGTTCTTTGCCATACTCTGTGTGTTTCGCATAGCGTAATATGCTACGCAGGGTCAATTCACTTGCCGTCTTAGGTGTCATATTTGCCAAGCGGACTGCCCGTATCTGTCCCTTCCCTACTAATCGAATCAACAGATTAATCAATCTCGGATTTCTTTCAAATTTCATACTGCTTTCATTCATACTGCTGTCTTTCTCCAACGCACATTCTACCACACACCACTATACACCGACGAGCATACCACACCACATAAAATCCCCCTCCATATCGCCTGTGTATGAAAGACACGGCAAAGGTAATACTTTTTTCTCAATGTGACAAATCATCGTCTGCACATTTACTATAAACACTATACACAACGCCCTACCCACTCAATTGCTTTCCGCATCTTTGTCGCTTCCCTTAAGCCCACCGTAAAGCCATGCCGCGCTATGGTTCTCGTATCATCTGTGTATGTTAATTGTTAACTGTTAATTGTTAATTGCATCGTTTATGCCCACCGTAGAGCCATAGCGTGCTATGGCTCTCGACTCTCATTCGTAGGTAGAACAATATGTTCCCTAAAAAAACACACTTTGCCCTCATATCATCTTTGCATGTTAATTGTTAACTGTTAATTATTAATTGTTAATTTTTCCCCTACATGTTAATTGTTAATTGTTAACTGTTAATTATCATCTCCCCTCCGCCAAGCCCAATAAACACTACCACTTCCAAAGGATTTATATACG
>CAVHKB010000162.1:0-6143 GCA_963636305.1 Prevotella sp. P5-108 | reverse complement strand
CACAGCAACGCAGGAGTTGGTTGTTCCTAAGTCAATACCAATAATTTTAGACATATTCTTATGGTTTTAAGAGTTAATTTATTCTTGAATTTACTTGTTGTGTTGTTCTTTTTCGGAACGACACCTGTGGGAGGGCAAATGATATGCCAAACGGGATTTGCAGGTTTTGTGTCAGTTTTCGTCTGTCATATTGTCAGTCGGTTGTGTCATATTGATAGCCCTGTCGTAAACCAATGATACGAGAATCACCCAAGAATCACCCAAGAATCACCCAATAATCACCCAAGAATCACCCAAAGAAGACAGCAAGAGAGTTGCGAGAGTGTGGCGAGGGTATAGGGAGAACAAAATAAGAGCATAGCGAGAGAGTAGGGAGAGTATAGGGAGAGAATAAGGAGAGAGTAAGGAGAGAGTAGGGTGAGAGTTGCTGTGGTTTATGGGAGTGGGAGTTGATGTGTTACAGAGAGGTCGGGCGGGTGCGGGAAGTTGGCAGGTGGCAGGATGTTGTCGGGTGGGAGCAAGGTGGAAGCAAGGTAGGAGTAAGGCAGGTGCGGGGCAGGTACGAGAAAGGAGCGGGGTAGGAGCGGAGTTGCTGTACGGAAAAAGTCAAGACCCTGAAACAGATGTTACAGGGTCTTGAGAGAAAGCGATTTGTGGGGAAGCGTTATCTTCTCTCCCAGAAACCTTTGATGCTGTTCTGACTAATTATGTTGGTTTTCGGATCGTAGTTGAACGAATAAGCCACAGAATAGGATGCCGCACTAATCTCTTCTTTGGTGACTTGGTCTTTGTATTCTATCTTACCGCGCAAGTCGAAGTTCATGGCTTTGTCATAATAGAATTCTTGTGTATATCCCTCTTTGTACAAATTCCGTGTTCCATAATTGAGGATGATGTATGCTCCGTTGGTCTCGTCGAACAGGTCGTCGGTAACATTGAGGGGGTCTTTTGGAGTGAGCGTCATACGCATACCGAAGGTACCTGAAATGGCGGAATAGACATCGCTATTCCAATTATCAGTGATGTTGACCGTTTTGATATCGTTGGAGTCAGGGAAGGCAATGTACTCCAATTTGACATCTGCAATTTTGAATATTGCAGGAGAACAGGACACGCGATAGACGAGGTCTTCGGAAATAAAGGTAGTGTCCTTCTTCTGTTCGGGAGTTGAAGGGTTGTTTGAATGAGGTGTGCAAGAAACGAGGTTCATTGCGACTACAGCCATTAAGGCAAAAACTAATTTTTTCATACGATAATAAATTAAAAATGAATATAATAAGTTAGTTATTGTTGTCGTTTTTCCAATAGGATAACATTCTCGACATGTTGTGTGTGTGGGAACATGTCAACGGGTTGGATACGGGTGACTTGGTACTGTGTATCGAGCAGAGCGACATCGCGAGCCTGAGTTGCAGGGTTACAACTGACATAGACGATGCGTCGTGGTGCGGCAAGGAGAATGGTGTGTATGACATCTTCGTGCATACCCGCACGAGGGGGGTCGGTAATGATGACATCGGGGCGTCCTTGTTGCTGTAGGAAGTCTTCGTTGAGGATATCTTTCATGTCGCCAGCGATGAAGGTGGTGTTATGGATGTTGTTGATTTCGGAATTGACTTTGGCATCTTCGATCGCCTCGGGGACATACTCGATGCCGACGACACGCTTGGACATATTTGCCACGAAGTTGGCGATGGTTCCTGTGCCGGTATAGAGGTCGAAGACTAACTCTTCGCCTCGCAGTTGGGCAAAGTTCCGTACGACTTGGTACAAGACATGCGCCTGCTCTGTATTGGTCTGGTAGAACGATTTGGGTCCGACTTTGAATTGCAATCCTTCCATTTCTTCCATGATATAGTCGTTGCCATAGAAAGTATGGACGGTGAGGTCTTGTATGGTGTCGTTGCATTTGTTGTTGATGACATAGAGCAGCGATACGATTTCGGGGAAGGTATTGTGCAGCATGGACAGGAGTGCCTCTTGCTGTTCGGGTTGCTGTTCAGCAAAGACGACGATGAGCATATACTGTCCCTTATGATTATTGCGGATGATAAGGTTTCGCAAGAATCCTGTTTGCTGCTTGAGGTCGAAGAAGGTCAGATGGTGTAGGTTGGCATAGTCGCGGACGGTGTTACGGATACGGTTGTTGGTATCGTCCATCAGGTGACATTCTGTGATGTCTAACACTTTGTCGAAGCTGTTAGGGATGTGGAAGCCTAATCCGTTGTCCTTTGTGATATGCTCGATGCCACCTGCTTGGTTTATCTTCTCCCAACTGACCCATCGTTGGTTGGAGAATGTGAATTCCAACTTGTTGCGATAGGCGTAGATATGTTTAGAGCCGAGTATAGGAGAGATGGTCGGGAGTTGAATTTTTCCGATACGGCGCAGGTTGTCTTCGATTTGCTTCTGCTTATACTTTATCTGTTCCTCGTAAGGCAAGATTTGCCATTTGCATCCGCCACACTCACCGTAGTGAATGCAGACGGGTTGGCATCGGTTAGGGGAGTAGTGCAGGAATCGGAGTACACGGCCTTCCATGTAGTTATGTTTCTTTTTGGTAATCTGTATGTCGACGATATCTCCCGGCACGCAATAGGGTACGAAGACGACACAGTCGTTGATGCGTGTCATTGCTTTTCCTTCAGCAGCAATATCCGTTATTTCTATCGCCTCGAAAAGGGGCAGTGCCTTGTTCTTTTTCATTGTTTATCGGATGGGAAAAAGTGGTGGATACATTCCGTGTAGATGGCGTTGAAGTCTTGTATGCACTCCAGAGGGAAGCCGAAGAGGAGCAGTTGGCTCGCGTTGTTGTAGGAGATAGCGGCACAGATGCCACTGTCGGCGTATCGGGCAGCGACTTTGGCTTGTGCGCCTTTGGGCGTGAGTCCTTCGGCGTTCTCGCAACGGAGGACGGAGGGAGAGATGGTTGTCTGCAGTTGATACTTCTTCTTACCAAAGGCTACCACACCCGATTTGGAGGCGTTAGCGGTGCGATAGTCGCTATGCAACTGCTCCGTAAGGAACTGATAGTCTTGTGCATTGGCACGGGGATTATTGGCAAGGTCGCTACTTATGTAGGAGCCGCTAATCAGCATCTTGCCTCCACAGGCGGCGTAACGGCTTACGGCACGCTGCAGTTGTTCGTCGAAAGTTTTGAAAGACACAGTTTGTTTCTGTGTGCCAAGCACGCACTCCTTTTGTTGTCCCATGATGATATCCACCAATTGGAAATCGGTAGGGATAGAGTCAACCGATGAGGCGGAGCAAGACAGGTAGGTGAACCCTAACTGCTGCAACACCTTACCGTGCATGACGGGGTATGCAAAGGTGTTTCCCACGAACAACTTGTCGCTCAGGTCCGAATAACACGAGCCGAAGCCTGCATCGTCGTCGCTTTTCCACATCTTGTCCCTTTGGAACTCGTACTGCTCGCCTATGTAGGCAATATCGGTGCCGTAGGGGATGCCACAGGTGCGGTAAAAGCCTGCGTAGGTGGAGTCTATCGTGAAACTCTCGGGCGCACTCACACGCGTAAAGCCGTTGATAATCAATATACGCCCTTTCTCTTCAGGTGCGATATATGCCGACAAGGTCTCCGATGTCATCGAGATACCTCCACGATTGGCTGCCGCAACACGGAAGTCATATCTCACTCCTCTTTGCGCTGCCACGATGCAGTGCGTGTCCTGTACGCATACACCGTTGTCCCAATCGGAAGAATCCTTGCGTGTGTAGAGAATATAGTATTGTGGCTGTGCTGTCGCTTCTATGCTGTCGTGGGTAGGCTTCCAATCAAGACAGATACTGTCGCCGTGAGGATTGCCTGTAAAGTGCATTCCGAAATCTTTCACGGGCAGAGGTTGTATGCAATAGGTTGTGTTGTACTGCTCATGAATAAAGCGCACGATTCCTTTGTAGATGGCTCTGCTTACCGTAAACCTGAAACGAGGGTCCAAGCCATATCGCATGTCCGCAAAGTTCTGATGCGACAGCAGTTCCAATATCACTGCTGGCATCTCCGGATTACGGCACTCGCTGTAAGAGGCGTTCATCAACATCCTACGGTTCCACTCGGGAGCGTAGATGCGGCGAACATCGTTCACAATCTGTGTCTGAATGTAGTCACCAAAGTCGCGCGCTGCCAATCGACTCACCCCTGTTGGGTAGGTCATCTCATCGTTATCGCTGTGATTAGTGTATATCATTAGAGTGCCGATGATACTGTCGTTGCGCCGTATGCCCGCATCGGTATGAAAGGCTATCGACAGATGAACAGGTATCCCCAAACCCTCGTTGTCGGGATTTACCTCCGACCCTCCCGCTAAATAGTTCACCCATCGCCCTCGCGATGTGTAGTCATCGGTGTAATCGTTCAGGCTGTGTGTGTAGTTATAGACCGAATCAGGGATTCCCGCATATTGCAGCCAATATCTTGCACCCTCCATATAACGAGGCATATCGCTCCGATAGGCGTGCATCGTATCAGCATAAGCAACAAAAGGTATCTCGCACTCTTTCTGTTTGAAACGCTTCGACGAGGGAATGTTCACCGTGCTGTTCGGACTGCAGTACCGTGCCACACTGCCCATACCGCCCCCAACTTTCACGGCGTCGGTGGTCACAACCTCACCGGCTTTCCCGTAGTTGCTGACCTCTATCTTGTTCTCTTCCCTATCCGTCGAAAACTCGAAGGTACCAAGATATATCCATGTTCCACCTCCCATGCGCTGATTGACATTGTAGGTCGTCAACTGACCGTTATGATATACACTGTACCGCGCTTTCTGCGTACTGTTCTCTAACGATTTGTACGATACATAAACCGCATATTCTGCCCGCTTCGGCACATCGGGATAATAGGTAAATACCTCCGCCTTGTCCTTGTCGCTGGTCGTGGCTGCCTTCGCATATCCGCCCATAGTGAACGGATTCTCACCCTCGTACAGTGGCTCATCGCCCGACTTGTGTCCGAAGCCGCCGTCTTTGTGGAAACGCCAGTCCGACGAACAGGCAACCTGCCACGCATCACGCTCGTCCACCACTACCTCTATCGTCTGCGTATCTCGCTCTCTCGGTTGCAATACAATGGCACCCGCATTCTCCAACATCGGCACAAGATAAGGCATCGTGTAGGAGGAGGTGTATAAATCCTCTACAGTCGTAAATAACCTCGCACGCTGAAACATCCAGGTCTCACGGCTCTGGTTGAAGAATAAACCATGACTCCCATACACCACCAAATGAATTCCCTCCAATCCTCGGTCAGGGTCGTTGGGCGTAGAAGTGTTCTGTACCAACGGGACGCCCTTCGATAGCCTGTACGGAGACCTGCGCTTGTTCTTCGGAAGACTGCGGCTCAATACCAGTTCCGATATCTCGTAACCGTCCGTAAAGACCAACACCTCTCCGTCTTCATCGAGGAAGATAAAGTACTTCGCTATCTCGTGTACATCGTTCGCAATATCAGGAGTAAACGGAATGCCGCTCAAGTTCTTGCTGAAGAATACCTTGGCGGTCTTGTTCTGCACGCGGATACGCTGCACCGACAATTTGCCTACAGAGGCATACTGCTGCACATAAAGACCGACACTGTCAGCCAAACCTTGAGGATTAATGGCAAGCACCTCGTAAGTGGCTATAAAACAGAGTAATATGACAATCAATAATCGTCTTCCTGTCATCGCGCAATGCAATAATTTTTCGCCCGCAAAGATATAACAAAAAATGCACTTCCAAAAACGCTTTATACAAAGAAAAATATAGAATCATCGGTGAGTGCTTGTGGTTGCACTCACCGATACATAAGATAATGTAATGATTCTCTTATACAATAAACTAACTTCGAACGCTGCAAAGGTACACGCTCCTGCCTCCTCCCGCAATCCCCAAAATCAAGTATTTTCACCCTCCACTCATCCCCCTTTTTAGGGATATCCCACCTCACTACTATATTCCTGTTATCTCCTTATTATCCCCTTATTATCTCTCTGCCATCTCCCTTTTTCCCTGCATCGCATTTATATTTATTAAACTTTCTTCTCCATACTGCTATGCACGCATCTCCCCTCCGCCAAGCCCAATAAATACTACCACTTTCAAAGGTTTTATATACGATTTATATAGGACGCATATAGGACGAA
>CAVHKB010000161.1:0-6154 GCA_963636305.1 Prevotella sp. P5-108 | reverse complement strand
CTATGCGTCTGCACCTTAATAGCAAACGCCGAAACATTCACTCTCGATCTTGCTACGGCTACCGATATGAACTCGCAGCCTATACAATTCGAGACGAAAGATATCTCCGTTTATAATGGGAACCTCAAAGATGTATGGGACAGCACTTATAGTGCAAATGGTATATACCAGTTCATCTATACTAATGAGGCTAAATTTATGCTCTCACACCTTTCTGGAGGCAATGGTGGATTTAGCACCTATTATGATGGTTTCACCATCTCTAAAAACTCCTCCGATTCTCTCAACCAATTCGCTTGTATGGCAAAAGGCGGGTATAAAGGAGAGGGTACTCCGTTTGTAGTAGGTTATTATTCCGCTTATTATACAACGAACCCGAATCTAATCTTGTTCGACAATGAATACTACCCTGCTGAAGTATATATCTGCCAAAGTAGTTACACCTATAGTTCAATGATGAATGGAGATGGATACGCACGAAAATTCACCGACAAAGATACACTCGCTCTCATTATCTCTGCATACGATGGTGTTTCGACTACTGAAAAATCCATTACCTACTATCTTGCTATCGATGGTCAGTTCAACAAGTCTTGGACAAAAGTAGATTTGTCTGCATTGGGCAAATGTTATGGATTGAACTTTTCTATGACCAGCACAGATGGTAGTGAGTGGGGAATGAACACCCCTGCATACTTCTGTTTGGACGCACTGTCTATTTCCACAACTCCTACAGCAGTATCTAACCCGATAATGGAACAGAGTGCAACCAAACGCCTCATAAACGGACAACTATTTATCGAGCGTGAAGGACATTTGTTTGATGTTACAGGCCGTTGTGTAAAGTAGAACGAGCATAACTGATCCTATCAACAACAGGCTGTCTAAGAATGTTAGACAGCCTGTTGTCTGTTAATAGAACACTGATTGTTCTTTTTTTTCACTACCTTATTGCAACAATAAAAGATATTCTATACCTTTGCAGCAGTTTTTATAATGCATAGTGTGCCTCTATTGATGGCTCATATTAAAAACGACATACCTTTCCATTTAGGAAAAGGCATCCTCTTACAGAGTAGGTTGCGGTTAGTTAATCGCACTTACTCTGTTTTATTTTATCAATCTGCCAACCATGACAACACAACGACATACTTACTACAGACATAACGCTTATAGGTAACACTCCTATAAGCGTTCTTTTTTATACAAACTAAATTATCAACATTATGAAGTATGGTCTATTAGATCTGTTAACCCTCATCGGTTCTCTCGGCATCTTCCTTTATGGCATGAAACTGATGAGTGAGGCGCTACAAAAAGTAGCAGGGCATAAAATGCGTACAGTACTTGCTGCTGTAACAAAAAACAAATTCGTCGGAATACTATCGGGTGTACTTGTTACCGCACTTATTCAGAGTTCCTCTGCGACAACAGTAATGGTCGTTAGTTTTGTGAATGCAGGACTACTAAACCTCTCGCAAGCATTCAGCGTTATTATGGGTGCGAACATCGGTACTACCGCCACAGCATGGATTATTGCGCTATTAGGATTCAAGGTTGATATATCCACACTCGCAGTACCTATTATCGCCTTTTGTGTGCCGCTGCTATTCTCCAAACACGCCAATCGCAGATATATCGGAGAACTTATATTGGGATTTGCTCTTCTGTTTATGGGTATAGGCTTTCTCAAAGACTCTGTCCCTAATGTACAAGACCACCCCGAAATACTGGAATTCCTGCGTAATTATACCCGGTGGGGATACGGGTCCGTATTACTATTCCTTGCGATAGGAACAATCCTTACCATTGTAGTACAATCGTCTTCTGCGACAATGGCGATTACTCTTGTTATGTGTAGTCAAGGGTGGATTCCTTATGAACTTGCAGCAGCAATGATATTGGGTGAAAATATAGGTACCACTATTACCGCAAACATTGCTGCTATACCTGCGAATCTATCGGCAAAGCGGGCTGCATTTTCACACTTTATGTTCAACATATTCGGTGTATGCTGGGCATTAGCCGTATTCTACCCGTATACACACTTCATTATGGATATTGTACAGAAGGTTGGTCCGACTGACGCTACTGAAGCCTCCGCTTTTGCGTTATCGCTATTTCACTCGATGTTCAATATCATCAATGTTCTCATACTATGTTGGTGGAGCAAATATATTATACGCTTTGTTGAGAAAGTTATACGCCCACGCAAGCACGAAGTACAAGCCGCTAACGAAGAGACATTCCAACTTGCATATATCTCGACAGGACTACTATCTACGGCAGAATTATCTATTCTGCAAGCACGGAAAGAGGTTGTTGTATATGCCAAGCGAGTACACCGTATGTATGAACAAATACCCGAACTTATAGAGGAGAAGGATGCTGAAAAGTTCCAAAATAGATTTGAACACATTAAGAAGTTAGAGGATGTAAGTGACAAGATAGAATCTGAAATATCTAAGTATATTGCGTCGGTCAGTACAGGACGCCTTAGTTCGGAGAGCAAGATTAACAGTCAGCATATACTACGCATTACCTCTGAGATAGAGAGTGTTGCGGACGCTTGTTATAAGATGGCATGTATTATACAGCGTAATCGAGAGAAGGAGGTTGTTTGGACAGATGCACATTGGAGCAGGATACAAGAAATGTTCACGCTTGTGGGGAAAGCCGTAGATGAAATGGTTAACGATTTGGAATCGGAGAACCTTGCACCGAACATAATGGACGAAGCGCGTACTCTTGAACAATCGATTAACACTATGCGAGACCAACTACTTAATGATATACTCGTTGAAGTGAATGACGCTAAATGCTCCTACGAAGAAGGTGCGTTCTTCCAAGATGTTGTCAGGACGCTTGAACGGACAGGCGACTATATTGTCAATATCATAGAAGCAGAAACCAACCAAAAGATGTTCAAAACAGTATAATAAACTTACGGACAGACATCTTTGATATTACCCTATAGGCAAGATGCTTATAGGGTTTATTTATTGTCAGACAACGCCCGAGAGATTTTGCGCTATATTCATCGGTATATTTCTTGACTTGCAGAATATATAAATAATCTGTACCTTTGCGCGTATCAACCAATTTTATATACTATATGATTCTTGACAAACTTGAAAACGCAGATGCTTATTATGACTGCGTTCCTATGTTCCAACAGTTTATGGACTTCTATGTACATAACGATTTGCTTGCACTTCCTGCCTGCAAACTAAAACTTGACGGAGATGACCTTATCGTGAATATCAACGATATTGTCGGTAAGAAAGAGGAAGACTGTAAGATGGAGGCACACAAAGAGTATATTGATATTCAGATTCCCCTAAACGGTAACGAGTATATAGGATGGAAAGCCCAATGTGACTGCGAGTCGGTTACTGTACCCTACAATGAGCAGAAAGATGTTGAGTTCTATAGTGACAAAGCAACCAGCAAGATATTTGTACCGGCGGGGCATTTTGCAGTGTTCTTTCCTGAAGACGCTCACCAACCTGGTATTGCCGAAGGTCAATCGTACCGCAAAATTATTGTAAAGGTCAGAGATATACGCTCTGTTCGATAACATAACACTCTTATAGGCTAATTCTTCCGATGAAAACACTTAAAATAGTCAAGTCAGACCCTTATTTGAAACCTTATGCAGAGGCTATTAATGGGCGTTATGATTATGCCATCAAGATAGAACGACAACTCACGCAAGGTGGGTCGTTGTCGGATTTTGCGAACGGGTATCTTTATTTCGGGTTGCACAAGACAGACAACAAATGGATATTCAGAGAGTGGGCTCCGAACGCCAAAAGTATCCATCTCATCGGAGATTTTAACAACTGGAGAGCGTCGAAAGAGTATGAATTGCACCCTGTTGGTAACGGAGTGTTTGAGATAACACTCCCGTATCGTTCGTTGAAGCACGGGCAACTGTACAAACTACTTGTTACCTGGCAAGGAGGACAAGGTGAGCGAATACCCTCGTATGCGACAAGAGCGGTTCAGGATGAGAAGACAAAGATATTTTCTGCGCAGGTGTGGGACCCGACCGAGCCTTATGTATTCAAGAAGAAACGATTTACGCCCACGACAGGTCCTTTGTTTATATACGAGTGCCATATCGGTATGTCGGGGGAGGAAGAACGAGTATCTACTTATGAAGAGTTTCGATTAGGTGTTCTCCCGAGAATAGCGAAACTCGGATATAATTGCGTGCAGATAATGGCGATACAGGAGCATCCTTATTACGGTTCGTTTGGATACCATGTATCTAATTTCTTTGCGGCATCTTCGCGCTTTGGGACACCTGATGAATTGAAACATCTGATTGACGATGCACACAGTATGGGTATTGCCGTTATTATGGACCTTGTTCACTCGCACGCTGTAAAGAACGAGCAGGAAGGATTGGGTAACTTTGACGGAACGCCCTACCAATACTTTCACACCGGTGCAAGAAGGGAACACCCTGCATGGGACAGCCTTTGTTTTAATTACCAGAAACCTGAAGTGTTGCATTTTTTGTTAAGCAACTGTAAGTTCTGGCTTGATGAATATCATATTGACGGATTTCGCTTTGACGGAGTGACCAGTATGATCTATCGTTCGCATGGTTTGGGCGAGAGTTTCTCGTCGTATGCAGACTACTATAATCTAAATGAAGACGGCGATGCTATCTGCTATCTGACACTTGCCAACAAACTGATTCATCAGGTTAACCGACATGCAATTACGATAGCAGAAGAGATGTCGGGTATGCCGGGGTTGGCGACTCCAATAAAAGACGGAGGTATGGGCTTCGATTATCGTCTTGCGATGGGAATACCAGACTTTTGGATTAAGTATATCAAGGAAGTAAAAGACGAGGATTGGAAAGCGGGGCATATTCTATATGAGATGACGAACAGGAGGCAGGACGAAAAGACAATCTCCTATGCAGAAAGTCACGACCAAGCCTTAGTGGGCGACAAAACTATAATCTTCCGACTTATAGATTCCGAGATGTATTGGCATATGCAGCACGGTTCGAACACTTATATGGTTGACAGAGGTATAGCCCTGCATAAGATGATACGGTTGATAACTGCATCTACTATCAACGGGGGATATCTTAACTTTATGGGAAACGAGTTCGGGCATCCTGAATGGATTGATTTTCCGAGAGAGGGGAACGGTTGGAGTTATAAATATGCACGGCGTCAGTGGAGTTTGGTGGATAATGCAGACTTCTATTATCATGACCTGAATGCCTTTGATGCAGCGATGATACATCTGTTGAAGGAGTATCTGCTACCTGTACACGATGAGAACGGGAAGCATCTTCCGTGGGTATATACACTGAGTGACAACGAAGGTGACCAAGTTATTGCCTACAGGAGGGACAAACTTGTGTTTGTGTTCAATTGGAACGGGGAGAAATCGTTTACGGATTACGGTATTCTTGCGCCCGAAGGTAAATACAAAACGATTCTTAATACAGATGCCAAACAGTTTGCCGGATTTGGATTATCGGATGACAGTGTAGAACATTTCACACAATATGACCCGCTTTATGAGTCGGAGCATAAAGGTTGGTTGAAATTGTATATTCCAGCCAGATCAGCAATTGTTTTGCAACAACAAGAGTAGTTGGAGGGGGTGAGGGGGGAATTAACAATTAATAATTAACAATTAACATACAGGGATGGTATGAGGAGAAAAGTTTGGTTCTTTGGGAACATATTGTTCTACCTTTGAATGAGAGTCGAGAGCCATAGCACGCTATGGCTCTACAGTTATCAAGAGCAAAGTTACAGACGACGGGCATAGGGCGACGGAGGATGAAAGACGGCTGGAGGGTCTGGGGATTCTGGATTTCTGGGGGATTGTTGGTTGGAGGGAAACAGGGTGTTTGTCTTTTGAAAGGGAGTTGAGAGCCATAGCACGCTATGGCTCTACAGTTAGCCAAAACAAAGTTACCAATAGCGGACAAAGCATTATTGAATATATTGCCACGCAGGATGCCACATCGAGAGCCATAGCACGCTATGGCTCTACAGTTATCAAGAGCGAAGTTACAAACGACGGGCAAAAGACGACGGTGGTTGACAGACAGCTGGAGGGTCTGGGGATTCTGGATTTCTGGGGGATTGTTGGTTTGAGGGGAACA
>CAVHKB010000160.1:0-6172 GCA_963636305.1 Prevotella sp. P5-108 | reverse complement strand
GCGTGGGTACTCCCCCTATCTGCTGCGCAGCAGGGGGAGAGAACGCGCCCCAAAATTCAATCATTCAATAATTCAGTGATTCAATGATTCAATTCTGTCCCTCTGCCGAGCGGAGCGAGGATAGGGGGACGAGGAGCGACAGCGACGGAGGGGGTTAAATCCTAATTAAGAATTAAGAATGAATAATTAAGAATTAGACACAAGTAGCAAGACATAAGACAATTATCTAATTACTCAAATTCCAATTATTCAATTAATTTTCAGATAACTTAGAAACAAAAATTGCGATAGCAATTTTAAGAAACAATTAGAAACTGCGCGAAGCGCAATCTGAAATCATGAAGAAGGAACAGCAGCAACAGGCGGCACGCAGTTTTGCCGAGCAATGGGCGAACCGCGGCTACGAGAAAGGCGAGAGCCAACAGTTTTGGATAGACCTCCTCACCCATGTCTATGGCGTGGAGAACTTTGCCGAGTTCATTCAGTTCGAGAACCAAGTGCGCCTCGAACACACCTCATTTATCGATGGTTACATCCCCTCCACGCAGGTGATGATAGAGCAGAAAGGGCGGGACAAAGACTTGAATACCCCTATTCGCCAGTCCGACGGCTCCTACCTGACGGCTTTCCAGCAGGCGAAACGCTATGCCGCCGAACTGCCTTACAGCCAACGCCCCCGTTGGATAGTTACTTGCAATTTCCGCTCGTGGTGTGTCTATGACATGGAGCAGCCGAACAGCGAACCGCAAGTGGTGCTGCTCGAGAACTTAGACAAGGAGTACTACCGCTTGCAGTTTATGGTAGAGAAAGAGAATATCCACTTGCGTCGCGAGATGGAAGTGTCGATGAAAGCAGGGGAACTGATAGGGAAGATTTACGACAAACTCTTGGCTCTCTATATCGACCCCTCCTCGCCCCAAACGCTCCACAGCCTCAATATGCTCTGTGTGCGGTTGGTGTTCTGCCTCTATGCGGAGGATGCGGGCATCTTCGGCAAGAAACAACTCTTTGGCGATTATATAGACCAATACCCTGCGGGCAAGGTGCGGCAGGCATTGCTCTCGCTCTTCGAGGTGTTGGATACGCCTGTCGCCGAGCGCGACCCGTACTTGGACGACGACCTGCGGGCGTTCCCCTATGTCAACGGCGGACTCTTCACCGTGCAGGACAAGCAGATTCCGCAGTTCACCGACGAACTGAAGCACCTCTTGGTGCATACGGCGAGCAATGATTTCGACTGGAGTGAGATCTCGCCCACTATCTTCGGTGCTATCTTCGAGAGTACGCTTAACCCCGAGACACGACGGGCGGGCGGCATGCACTATACGAGTATCGAGAACATCCATAAGGTGATAGACCCGCTCTTCCTCGACGACCTCAACGCCGAGTTAGAGAAGATACTCGCCCTTCCTACACGGCAGAAAGAGAAAGAGTTACGGGCATTCCAACGCAAACTCGCCTCCCTGCGCTTCCTCGACCCCGCTTGCGGAAGCGGGAACTTCCTGACGGAGACTTACCTCAGCCTGCGGCGATTGGAGAACCGCTGCTTGCAAGCCCTGCTCCAAGACCAGACCACCATGGACTTCTTTGGTGACCGTGCGCAAGTCAGTATTCAGCAGTTCTACGGCATAGAGATAAACGACTTTGCCGCCACCGTAGCAAAGACCGCGCTTTGGATAGCAGAGAGCCAAATGCTGCACGAGACTTGCCGTATCCTGCAGCGGGACATCGACTTCCTGCCCCTGCAGTCGTACTCGAACATCGTAGAGGGTAACGCCCTGCAGATAGACTGGGCAAGCGTCTGCCCACCGCAGGAACTGACTTACATCATGGGTAACCCGCCGTTTGTAGGTGGAATGCTTATGACCCGAGAGCAAAAGGAAGAGATGCAATCCTTACTCGGAGATGTAGTCGGTGTGGGTGAAATGGACTATGTATGTGCATGGTATCGTAAGGCAGTTAATCTTATAAAGGGGACGACTATCCATTGCGCCTTTGTATCCACAAACAGTATTTGTCAAGGGCAGCAAGCAGTTAGTCTGTGGAAATCACTCTTTAGAGAAGTGGTGTACATTAACTTTGCCTACCGCACATTCCGTTGGGACAGTGAGGCAACGCTCAAAGCCCATGTACACTGTGTAATAGTTGGTTTCAGTTGCACCAATGATAGAACTACAAAATACATATTTACCGAAAGCGGAGAAAGGACAACAGCCACGCACATAAATGCTTATCTTGCGAACGCAACAGATGTATTTATAGAGAACAGATCCACTCCTCTGTGCGATGTACCTCCAATGAATTTCGGTAATATGCCACGAGATGGTGGAGGGTTTATTCTGACAGCAGAAGAAAGAGAAGCATCTATATGCAAAGAGCCTCTGTCCGAAAAGTGGATTCGTCTCTATCTTGGAGCAGAAGAATTCATCCATAATAAGAAACGCTATTGCCTGTGGTTGGTTAATGCTGCGCCTAATGAACTGCGTAACAGCAAATTAGTAATGGAGCGTATAACGGCGGTAAGAGATTTCCGTTTAGCAAGTAAGGCTGCGGGAACGCGCAAGTTTGCAGAGACCCCACATCTCTTTGCACAACGGACACAACCCGAAGGAGTGGATTACATTATAGTTCCTCGTGTGTCTTCTGAACGCAGACGATATATTCCCATAGGGTTCTGCTCTTCTAATGTAATTGCGTCTGACGCAGTCCAAATTATCCCCAACGCCACCCTATATCACTTTGGTGTCTTGACATCGAATGTACACATGGCGTGGATGCGGGTGGTATGCGGACGACTGGAGATGCGCTACCGCTACTCGAAAGATATTGTGTATAATAACTTCCCGTGGTGTACGCCCACAGAGGAGCAGCGGGCAGAGATAGAACGCACGGCACAGGCTATACTCGACGCACGGGCGGAGTATCCCGACAGTAGTCTTGCTGACCTTTACGACGAAGTGACCATGCCTATTAACCTGCGCCGTGCCCACCAAGCCAACGACCGTGCTGTTATGCGGGCGTATGGTTTCCCCACCTCCACAACAGAGAGCGACTGCGTCGCCCGCCTCTTCGAGATGTACAAAAAAAAGTTAGCAGTGAGTAGTTAGCAGTGAGTAGTGAGTAGTGAGAAGTATGAAAGTGTGAAAGTGTGAAAGTATGAAAGTGAGAAAGTGTGAAAGTGTGAAAGTGAGAAAGTGTGAAAGTGTGAAAGTGAGAAAGTATGAAAGTGAGAAAGTGAGAAAGTGAGAAAGTGAGAAAGTGTGAAAGTGTGAAAGTTAAAAAGTTAGAAAGTCTATAAAGTGTATAAAGTCTATAAAGTGTTTGGGGATTTGGTTATTTGACGATTTGTTTACCGACAATTTGAAATTGATTAAATAATTGGAAATTAAATAATTAGATAATTAAAAAATCTTTGTACTCTCACCTATAACCTATAACCTATAACCTATAACCTCTCACCTTGTGTCTTGCTACTAATTTGAAATTTGAAATGAACAAACTACAAGAGCCGATGCGGCAAACTTTTGTCGATGATGTGAGGAGCATTATCAACTCTGCCCGCCAAACAGCGGTGCGAAGTGTTGATTTTTGCCGTGTACAAATGTATTGGAACATTGGTCAACGCATTGTCGAAGAGGAGCAACAAGGCAAAGACCGTGCCGAGTATGGCACATATCTGATAAAGAACCTCGCTTCGACATTGGAGCCAGAATATGGGAGCGGATTTTCTGCGCGCCAGCTGGCCTTTTGTAGGCAATTCTACCGTTTATATCCAATTGCGAACGCACTGCGTTCACAATTGAATTGGACTCAATACAGATTGCTCATACAGATACCCGACCATGCCAAACGAGAGTATTACGAACTTGAATCGGTGAATAACGGCTGGACAGCACGAGAAACCGAGCGCCAAATAAACTCGATGCTCTACGAGCGTCTTTTGTTGAGCAACGACAAGGATGAAATTTTGGCTGTTGCCCGTAAAGAGCGTATTCCTCAAGCCCCACAAGAGATTATAAAAGATCCTATGGTATTGGAGTTCTTGGGATTGGAACGAAAATCTGCTTATTATGAAAAAGATTTGGAAAGTGCCATCATCTCGCATATAGCGGATTTTTTGCTTGAAATGGGCAATGGATTCTCTTTCGTAGCGCGGCAAAAAAGAATTCTGCTCGAAGACGATGAATTTTTTGCCGATTTGGTCTTTTACAACCGCTTGCTCCGTTGCTTTGTGATAATAGAATTGAAGACTGACAAACTCACGCATCAGGATTTAGGACAATTGCAAATGTATGTAAACTATTACGACCGCTGCGAAAAACTGCCCGACGAAAATCCTACTATAGGCATCTTGCTCGGGACGTGCAAAAACAATACGGTGGTAAAAATGTCATTGCCCGAGAACAACAAAACCATTCTGGCAAGCCAATATCAACTATATCTCCCAAGCCAAGAGCAATTGATAAACGAAGTCAACAGCGCACTATCGACAGCAAAAAAAGATACAGAATAGAACGAAAACCTTCAATTACAACAAAGAATCTCATTTTGAACATTTGAAAATCAAGGCCTTTCGGCTACCGACAAATTGGAATCTGAAATTTGAAATTACTCTCACCTATAACCTATAACCTATAACCTATAATCTCTCACCTTGCGACTTGCTACTTGTGTCTTGCTACTTGTGTCTTGCTACTGAAAAGTGTGAAAGTGTGAAAGTGTGAAAGTTAAAAAGTATAAAAGTCTATAAAGTGTTTGGGGATTTGGTTATTTGACGATTTGTTTACCGACAATTTGAAATTGATTAAATAATTGGAAATTAAATAATTAGATAATTAAAAAGTCTCTGCTCTCTCACCTATAACCTATAACCTATAACCTATAACCTATAACCTATAACCTTGCGACTTGCTACTAATTTGAAATCTGAAATAATATGATTAAGCCTACAGACAAGGGGTTCTCTGCCGATGGTGGGGAGATGCCAGCATACACCAACAGCGGCAATTTGCTGTTCGACGCACGGCAGATAATAGATGCAAGCCGCAGTGCCGCTTATCGTGCCATAAATGTAGCGATGTTGCAACGCAACTGGCTGCTCGGCAAACGCATACACGAAGAGATACTCTACGGCAAAAACCGCGCCGACTACGGAGCAGAAGTCGTCAAAAACTTGTCGAAAAAACTGACCGAGATATACGGCAAAGGATTTACCAAAAGTTATCTGTATAACTTTATGCGGTTCTATAATGTCTTTCCGAACATTTTCCAAACAGCGATTGGAAAATCTGAATTGTTGACATGGACACACTATTATTTGCTTTTAGATGTACAGGACGACGAGGCGCGTTGTTGGTATGCCCACGAGGCATTTGCCGAGATGTGGAGTGTGCGCACACTGCGTCGCAACATTGCATCGCAATACTATTACCGTCTGCTCCAATCGCACGACAAGAAAACCGTTGCAGACGAGATGCGGCAAATTACGGCTACTATGCAAAACGACAAATTGGAGTTCGTGAAAAACCCGATGGTAGTAGAATTTTTAGGACTTTCGCCCAACACCGATTTCACAGAATCGAAGTTGGAAACGAACATCATCACCCATCTTCAACGCTTCATTATGGAACTTGGCAAAGGCTACGCTTTTGTAGCGCGCCAGCAACATATACACACCGACATGGGCAATTTCTACATAGACCTTGTATTCTACAACTACATTCTGAAATGCTTTATGCTCATCGACCTAAAAACCACACAGATTTCTCATCAAGATGTGGGACAGATGGATATGTATGTACGAATGTACGACAATTTGAAGCGTACCGAGGGCGACAATCCCACAATCGGACTGATACTCTGCTCCGAAACGAGTGCCGACATGGCGCGCTACTCTGTGTTAAAAGAGAATAAACAACTTTTTCAGGCCAAATATCTCACATTCCTTCCCACCGAAGAACAACTGAAACAGGAGATAGAACAGCAAAAAGAGATATTCTTTATGCAACAAAAAACAAACAACGACCAAAAAGAATAAAGACCAAAGACGAATTTAGTGCGAAAGTGCGAAAGTGAGAAAGTGAGAAAGTGTGAAATTAGTGAGTAGTGAGCAGTGAGTAGTGAGTAGTGAGTAGTGATTTTTTGAGGTTAAGGAGTTTCGGCTACCAACAAT
>CAVHKB010000159.1:908-6240 GCA_963636305.1 Prevotella sp. P5-108 | reverse complement strand
CTACAATTCAACAATTAGTTAGAAAAGGAAGAGCAGAACTTATCGACAAGAGCAAATCGCCGGCACTGGATAGTTGTCCGCAACGTCGTGGTGTGTGTGTGCGTGTTTACACAACCACTCCTAAAAAGCCTAACTCTGCAATGCGTAAGGTGGCACGTGTGCGGTTAACTAATCAAAAGGAAGTGAATGCCTACATCCCTGGAGAAGGACACAACCTGCAAGAGCATAGCATCGTTATGGTGCGCGGAGGTCGTGTAAAGGACCTGCCAGGTGTTCGCTACCACATTGTTCGCGGCACGCTCGATACTGCAGGGGTTGCTAATCGTTTGCAGCGTCGTAGCAAGTATGGTGCTAAACGGCCAAAAGCAAAGAAGTAATTCCAATTTCCCTTTTTTAATTAACGCCGACGCTGTTCGGCACAGTAGATGAAATGAGTTGATCGGTTGAGTAAATCTCGGAGAGACGCGATTGAAGTAATTGACAACCAAACAAAACAAACTAACTAAAATGAGAAAAGCAAAACCAAAGAAACGGGTTATCCTACCGGATCCCGTATTCGGAGAGGTGATGGTTGCAAAGTTTGTCAATCACCTTATGCTTGACGGTAAGAAAAATACCGCTTATAGTGTATTCTACACTGCACTTGAAACTGTTGGCCAGAAAATGAAAAATGAGGACAAGGCTCCTCTTGAAATCTGGAAACAGGCTTTGAGTAACATCACTCCTTTGGTGGAAGTAAAATCACGCCGTATCGGTGGTGCTACCTTCCAAGTTCCTACGGAAATTCGTCCCGACAGAAAGGAGTCTATCTCAATGAAAAATATGATAGCATTCGCTCGTAAGCGCGGCGGTCATTCTATGGCCGAGAAACTTGCTGCAGAAATTATGGATGCCTACAACAACCAAGGTGGAGCCTTCAAACGCAAGGAAGACATGCACCGTATGGCCGAGGCAAACCGTGCATTTGCGCATTTTAGATTTTAATGTTGTCTAAACAATAATATAAGGTATTAGTAAACAAATGGCAAAGCACGACTTAAAACTCACGCGCAACATCGGTATCATGGCGCATATCGATGCAGGCAAAACAACTACATCGGAGCGCATTCTGTACTATACTGGACTGACCCACAAAATCGGTGAAGTACACGACGGTGCAGCCACGATGGACTGGATGGAGCAGGAACAAGAACGCGGCATCACTATAACTTCGGCAGCTACAACAACCTACTGGAACTATCAAAACAACAAGTATAAAATCAACTTGATAGATACTCCGGGGCACGTTGATTTCACAGTCGAAGTAGAACGCTCATTGCGTATATTAGATGGTGCTGTCATGACCCTCTGTGCCGTAGGCGGTGTTCAACCCCAATCCGAAACAGTATGGCATCAGGCAAGTAAGTACAATGTACCGCGTATCTGCTATGTCAACAAGATGGACCGCTCAGGTGCGAACTACTTTGATGTGGTCCGCCAAATAAAAGAGATACTCGGAGCAGAACCCTGCCCTATTCAAATACCTATCGGAGCAGAAGAAACTTTCAAAGGTGTTGTGGACCTTATTAAGATGAAAGCAATTCTGTGGCACGACGAAACAATGGGAGCCGAATATGTAGAAGAGGAAATACCTGCCAACTTGATAGGCGAAGCAAACGAGTGGAGAGCAAAGATGTTAGATGCTTGCGCAGAGTTTGATGATACGCTTATGGAGAAGTACTTCTCCGACCCATCTTCCATCACAGAAGAAGAAATCCGTACCGCTATTCGAAAGGGTACCATAGCACAGGAGATATTCCCTGTCATCTGTGGCTCAAGTTTCAAGAACAAAGGAGTACAAACGATGCTCGATGCAGTATGCGCCTATCTCCCAAGTCCGCTCGACAATCCGGTTATCAACGGTACCGATATACACACAGGAGAGCCTATCACACGCAAACCGTCCGACGACGAACCTCTCTGTGCGCTTGCATTCAAAATCGCTACCGACCCCTATGTAGGTCGTCTGTGCTATGTGCGTGTATATAGCGGCAAATTAGAGGCAGGCTCTTATGTGTACAACCCTCGTTCAGGGAAGAAAGAGCGTATATCGCGTCTATTCCAAATGCACTCTAATCACCAAAACCCTGTAGATGTAATCTCAGCAGGAGATATAGGCGCAGGTGTAGGTTTCAAGGATATACGAACTGGCGACACACTATGCGACGAGGCTCATCCTATCGTATTGGAATCTATTGACTTCCCCGCTCCTGTAATAGGCATATCAGTAGAGCCGAAGACACAAAAAGACCTCGATAAGTTAGGCGTAGGCCTGTCTAAATTAGCAGAAGAAGACCCGACATTCACAGTTAAGACCGATGAACAAACAGGGCAAACCGTAATATCGGGTATGGGCGAATTGCACTTGGAGATTATTATCGACCGTCTAAAACGCGAGTTCAAGGTAGAGTGCAACCAAGGTCGTCCACAGGTAGCATATCGCGAGGCTATTACTCAAGCGGTAGAACTGCGTGAGGTTTACAAAAAACAATCCGGTGGTCGTGGTAAGTTCGCTGATATTATTGTCAGAGTTGAACCTGCAGATCCCGAATTCGAAGGGTCACTCCAATTTGAGGATGTTGTCAAAGGCGGCAATATACCAAAAGAGTTTATCCCATCTATTCAGAAAGGTTTCCAAAGCGCAATGAAAAATGGCGTATTGGCTGGATTCCCTGTGGATAAACTGAAAGTAACAGTACTTGATGGTTCATTCCACCCTGTTGACTCCGACCAATTGTCATTCGAAATATGCGCTCAAATAGCATTCAAAAACGCCTGCGCTAAAGCACGCCCTGTACTATTGGAGCCTATTATGAAAGTAGAAGTGGTTACTCCTGAAGAGAGTATGGGTGATGTCATCGGTGACCTTAACAAAAGGCGTGGACAAGTCGAGGGTATGGATACCGCCCGCACAGGTGCGCGCATTGTCAAGGCTAAAGTGCCTTTGGCTGAAATGTTCGGCTATGTAACGGCATTGCGTACAATCACATCAGGAAGAGCAACATCTTCTATGGAATTCTCCCACTATGCAGAAGTAAGTTCTTCTATTGCAAAGGCAGTACTACAAGAAGCGGGGGGACGAGTAGACTTGGTGTAAAACAGAATAAAGATATGTGGCGAGCAACTTAGCGTATGACTCTTAAGTCGCACCACATTCCTAACACTAACAACAAAACAATTATGAGTCAAAAAATTCGTATTAAACTAAAATCCTACGACCACAATCTCGTGGACAAATCCGCAGAGAAGATTGTCAAGACGGTAAAAGCAACAGGTGCTGTGGTAAGTGGTCCCGTACCCCTGCCAACTCACAAACGCATCTTTACGGTTAACCGCTCTACTTTCGTAAACAAGAAAAGTCGCGAACAATTCGAACTCTCAAGTTACAAACGCCTCATTGACATCTATTCTTCAAATGCAAAGACAGTAGAGGCTCTAATGAAACTCGAACTTGCAAGCGGGGTAAATGTAGAAATCAAAGTATAAACAACGCAGATACTTCCATCTATCTGCTTCTTTAGATAGATGGCGAGAGTATTATGTAAATAATTAACAATTCAAAAACTATTTTGAAATGCCAGGATTATTAGGTAAAAAAATCGGAATGACTTCCGTTTTTAGTGCTGATGGGAAAAACATCCCATGCACGGTTATCGAGGCTGGTCCTTGCGTCGTAACGCAAATCAAAACTATTGAGAAAGATGGTTATGAAGCGGTACAGGTAGGTTTTATGCCTAAAACGGCTAAACATACCAACAAAGCAGAAGCAGGACACTTCAAAGCAGCAGGTGTGCAACCTATGGCACACTTGGCAGAATTCAACGGATTTGGAGAAGATATCAAACTTGGAGATACTCTCACGGTTGATATGTTCAAAGAAAATTCCTATGTTGATGTAGTAGGTACAAGCAAAGGAAAAGGATTCCAAGGCGTAGTAAAAAGACACGGATTTGGCGGTGTCGGACAATCAACGCACGGTCAAGATGACCGCCTTCGTGCACCAGGTTCTATAGGAGCATCCTCCTACCCTTCTCGCGTCTTCAAAGGAATGCGTATGGCAGGACATATGGGTAACGAGCGTGTTACTATGCAAAACCTTGTCATCCTTAAAGTAATTCCCGAATACAACTTGATTATGGTCAAAGGTTCTGTACCGGGTGCTAAAAATTCAATCGTTATCATAAACCAATAAAATGGAACTGAGTATTTATAATATCAAAGGTGAAGATACTGGAAGAAAAGTACAGTTAAATGATGCCGTCTTTGGCATCGAACCTAATGAGCATGCCATTTATTTGGATGTGAAACAGTATTTGGCTAATCAACGACAAGGTACACATAAGTCGAAACAGCGTTCTGAAATAGCAGGTTCTACCCGCAAACTTGGTCGCCAAAAAGGAGGAGGTGGTGCTCGTCCTGGTGACATCAAGTCACCTGTTCGCGTAGGAGGAGGTCGTATCTTTGGTCCTGTACCTCGCGACTACGATTTCAAACTAAATAAGAAAGTGAAACAACTTGCTCGCAAGTCAGCACTTTCTCTACGCGCTAAAAATGAACAAATTATAGTGCTTGAAAACATCAATTTTGACGCCCCTAAAACAAAAACATTTATCGAACTACAGAATAATTTGAAGATTTCTGATAAAAAGTCTCTAATTATTTTGCCAACCGAAAATAAAGTTGTATATTTGTCGGCTCGAAATTTACAAGACACAAAAGTAGTAACTGTTTCAGAGTTAAACACTTACTCAATTATGAACTCAAAAGTTGTCATTGTCTGTGAAGAAGCAATTGCGGCTATTGAGAAAACTTTTAACGCATAAGGAGGCATAACTATGGCAATTATAATCAAACCAATCGTGACCGAGAAGATGACCGGTCTTGGCGAAAAACTAAATCGCTATGGTTTTCGTGCTGAAAGAACTGCTAATAAACTAGAAATAAAGCAAGCAGTTGAGGAAATGTACAATGTAACAGTTCTCGCTGTAAATACATCTGTTGTAGCACCTAAACAAAAAATGCGCTACACAAAAAGTGGTATTGTAAAAGGCAAAACAGAGGCATATAAAAAAGCCGTTGTTACATTAAAAGCAGGAGAAACAATTGATTTTTATAGCAATATCTAATTAATAAAATGGCTGTACGCAAATTAAAACCCTCTACACCGGGGCAAAGACACAAAATTATTGGTGCTTTTGATACAATTACAGCAAGCGCACCAGAAAAGTCCCTCGTGTTTGGCTTCCGCAAAACAGGTGGTCGCAACCATGTAGGTAAAGAGACCATGCGCTAT
>CAVHKB010000159.1:0-898 GCA_963636305.1 Prevotella sp. P5-108 | reverse complement strand
GCGCTATATTGGAGGCGGGCATAAGCGGAAATATAGAGTAATTGATTTCAAACGAAACAAAGATGGTGTACCCGCAGTCGTTAAAACAATCGAATACGACCCAAATCGTTCGGCACGTATCGCATTGCTTTATTATGCTGACGGTGAAAAGAGTTACATTCTTGCGCCGAATGGATTGCAAGTAGGACAAACGATACTTTCAGGTGCAGAGGTTGCTCCTGAGGTAGGGAATGCGCTGCCAATGCAGAACATCCCTCTCGGTACGCTTATTCACAACATCGAATTGCGTCCGGGTCAAGGTGCTGCATTGGTTCGATCAGCAGGTGTATTTGCACAACTAACTTCACGTGAAGATAAGTATGCAATCATTAAGTTACCTTCAGGAGAATTGCGCAAGATATTGAGTGCTTGCCGTGCGACTGTTGGTGTGGTTGGCAATTCAGACCATGCGCTTGAAAAATCAGGGAAAGCAGGACGTTCTCGCTGGTTAGGACGTCGTCCTCGTGTTCGTGGTGTGGCAATGAACCCTGTAGATCACCCAATGGGTGGTGGTGAAGGTCGTGCATCTGGCGGACATCCAAGATCTCGGAAAGGCTTGTTGGCTAAAGGTTATAAGACTCGTACTCCCAAGAAACAGTCTAACCAGTACATTATTGAAAGAAAGAAGAAATAACCTAAAATATAGCAATTTATGAGCCGTTCATTAAAAAAGGGACCATATATCAACCTGAAACTTGAGAAAAAAGTGCTTGATATGAATGAAAGCGGAAAGAAAGTTGTAGTAAAGACTTGGTCTCGTGCTTCAATGATATCCCCTGATTTCGTAGGTCACACTATCGCAGTTCACAATGGGAACAAATTTATCCCCGTTTACATCACGGAAAACATGGTAGGACAC
>CAVHKB010000158.1:0-6261 GCA_963636305.1 Prevotella sp. P5-108 | reverse complement strand
GGTTAGTTCTATCTCGAGTCCGATATAGGGATCGAGCATAAAGAACGGTGTTTTGGTGTATGACGCATTATAGGTCGTTTCCGTTTCGGTACTCTCTATCTCCTCTTTGTCGTAAGGTACATAGAGGCGGCTCATACTGCCACCGCCCACTGTCATGCCCAGCAGGGGACTCACTTTGCCCCATGTCCAATAGTAGTCGCACAGCACACCTCCGTAGCCCATGCGGACATGGCTGCCCGTCTTCATCAGCGGCATACTGCTCATAAATCCTTCTCCTCCGAGATGGATATGGTTCAACAGGTGTACGCGCAAGGCACCGCCTATACCCATTGTAACGCCGCTGCGAGGGAGCGAACTCAGTTGTTCATAGTCCCGCAGGCTTGCGTTGCGGAATAGGGCGTCGGGCGATTGCGCGAAGGCGTATCCGAGATGCAACATCATTCCGCCCGAGAAGCCGGTCAGTATCTTTTGTGTCTGCGCTTTTTGGGGCGCAGTTTCAGTTTGTATGGATTGTTGCTCCTGTGCTATGGCGCACAGGGGCAACAATAGAAAGAGTATTCGTACGATTTGCTTTCTCATACCAGCGAGAAAGCCACATCCATCATGTGTGTGAATGTGTTCTGACGCTCTTCGGCGGAAGACGCTTCTCCCGTCAGCAGGCTGTCGCTAATGGTGCATATCACCAGTGCTTTGTTTCCGCTGCGTGCCGCATTCATATAGAGGGCGGGGGCTTCCATTTCGACGCACAGCACGCCCATGTTCATCCACTTGTCGTTGTGGGCGTTCTCGGTGTAGAAAGTGTCCGACGAGAATACATTCCCCACCTTGTAGTGGTAGCCGAATTTCTCGCACGCTTCTGCGGCACGGCGGCAGAGGTCGAAGTCTGCAATCGGTGCGAATGTACCAGGCAGTTCGTATTGGGCGGCGTAGTTCGAGTTGGTGCATGCGCCCATGGCGATGACAAGGTCGCCCAATTTCAAGTCTTGGTGGATAGACCCCGCAGAGCCGACACGGATAATGGTCTTTACGCCGTAGAAGTTGTATAGTTCGTAACTGTAAATACCGATAGAGGGGATGCCCATACCGTGCCCCATGACACTGACACGCTTGCCGTTGTGGGTGCCTGTGAATGCCAGCATACCGCGTACATTATTCACTTGTACCGCATTCTCAAGGTATTTCTCTGCCATCAATTTTGCACGCAACGGATCGCCTGCCATGATTACTGTTTCGGCAAAGTCGCCGAACTTCGCCCCGATGTGGGGAGTAGGTGTGTTGTTCATATCACTCACTATGTTAGGTTATAATTATTGTGTATTGTTTGTGTACTTTTGTCGGTTGTATTGTCAGCGTACTTGCTGTCCTGTGTCCAGCTAGTAATCGAATGCGTGCAGTTTGAGAAACTCGTTTGCCCGTTCCAAGTCTGCAGGCGTGTCGATACCGATGGTCTGTGTTTGGCAGACTGCCACATGGATGTGATAGCCGTTCTCGAGCCAGCGCAGTTGTTCGAGGCTCTCTGCCAATTCGGCACGCGACTGCGGCAGGCGGGTAATTTCGCTCAAGATGTCTGCACGGTAGGCGTACATCCCGATGTGCTTATAGTGTTTGCCCTGTGCTAACCATGCCGATTTCTCCACGCCCCGCAGATAGGGTATGACGCTGCGGGAGAATAGCATTGCCTCACGGGTGCGTTCGGAGAACACCACTTTGGGGGTGTTCGGGTTCTCCAAATCCTCCAAGGTGTCGTCCATGGTGAACGGCTTGACAAGGGTCGCAATTTCCGTGCCAACCTTTCCGTGGTCGTCCTCCGAGAAGCAACTCTTGATAGCCTCTATCTGTTCCGGTTGAATGAACGGTTCGTCGCCTTGTATGTTGATTATCACCGTGCTATGGTCATTCTGCTCCCGATAGAGCGGGTTGGTGATTGCCATATAAGCCTCCAAGCAGCGGTCTGTCCCGCATTTGTGGTCGGCACGAGTCATCACCACCTTACCGCCGAACTCGTTCACATGGTCGTATATACGGTCGTCGTCGGTGGCAACCACTACCGTGTCCAATGCCTTGCTTGCCTGCTCATAGACGCGGCGTATCATCGTTTTGTCGCCTATCCGTGCAAGCGGTTTGCCGGGGAAACGCGTGGAGGCATAGCGTGCCGGTATGATTCCTATATATTTCATATTCTATGTTGTTTGCGTTGGTTGTTTTTCGTATGTTCGTTATATCCGTGGCTCTTATGGTTCACATACGGAGGTTGGGTTCGTTATTCGCCTTTTTCTATTTTGCTCAGCAGGTTGATAGCCCCGCCTACGGTCTGCACTTGTTGGATGACGGCGTAGCGTCGTCCCGTGGGTTTGCCTTTCTTGTCTTTCTCCTCTACCAGTTGGCAGCGTTGCGCACGATTGACAATGTAGGTCAGTATCTTGCCGAATGCATCGCTTTGGTAGTAACGGTCTTCGTGCTGCACGAAGTATAGTACCAGTCTGCCGCTCTTGAGCAGCACCTTTTCTACGCCCAGACGGCAGCATATCCAGCGCAGCCGCACCACATTGAGCAGTTCTTCCGCCTGTTCGGGCAATGCCCCGAAGCGGTCGAGCATACGCTTCTTGAATTCGGTCAGTTGGTCTTCGTTGCGCAGACCGTCGAGTTCTCGATAGAGGGTAATGCGCTCCGATATGTTCTCCACATAGTCAGGCGGGAAGCCCAATGGCAGGTCGCTCTCCAGTTGACTGTCCTGCACCCAGTTCTTTTTCTGCTCCTCGGTGCCGCCCATGGCAGGTGTGTTCTCTTCGGGCAGCAGTTCGTCTTTGAGTTCCTGCACCGCCTCGTTGAGGATGCGTTGGTAAGTCTCGTATCCGAGGTCGGCAATAAAGCCGCTCTGCTCCGCCCCCAACAAGTTTCCTGCTCCTCGAATATCCAAGTCTTGCATGGCGAGGTTGAATCCCGCGCCCAGTTCGGCGAAGGTGGATAGGGCGTCTAATCGCCGCCGTGCATCGTCTGTCAGCAGTTCGCGCGGCGGGGCTACCAGATAACAGTAGGCTTTGCGGTTTGCCCGCCCGACACGCCCGCGCAGTTGGTGCAGGTCGGCGAGTCCGTAGTGCTGTGCCGAGTAGATGATGATCGTGTTGGCGTTGGGTATATCCACACCCGATTCGATAATGGTGGTCGAGAGCAGGATGTCGTAGTCGTAGTTGATAAAGCCCTCTATTTTCTCCTCCATTTCTTCGGTCGGCATCTGTCCGTGCGCCACCACGATGCGCGCTTGCGGGCAGATATGGCGTATACGGTTCTCTATACGGGGCAACATCTCGATGCGGTTATTGACAATGAATATCTGTCCGTTACGCTGCATCTCGAGGTCTATTGCCTCTTTCAATATATCCTCGTCGTCGGGTGTAATCAGTTCGGTCTGCACGGGGTAGCGGTTCTGCGGCGGAGTGGTCATCACGCTCAAGTCGCGTGCGCCCAGCAGGGAGAACTGCAGCGTACGAGGGATAGGCGTTGCCGTCAGTGTCAGCACATCGATATTGGTGCGCAGGCTCTTGAGTTTGTCCTTTACTGCCACCCCGAATTTCTGTTCCTCGTCGATGATGAGCAGTCCCAAGTCGTGCCACTTCACCTGTTTGCCCACCAGTTTGTGCGTACCGATGAGGATGTCTATCTTGCCCGCTTCGAGGTCGGCAAGCAGTTCTTTCACCTCTTTGGGCGATTTGCCGCGGCTCAAATACTCGATACGCACGGGGAAGTCTTTCATGCGTGCCTTGAAGGTGTTGTAGTGCTGCAGTGCCAGCACGGTGGTCGGCACGAGTACCGCCACTTGCTTTCCGTCGGTCGCTGCCTTAAACGCAGCCCGCATCGCCACTTCCGTCTTACCGAACCCCACATCGCCGCACACCAGTCTGTCCATGGGCATAGGACTCTCCATATCGTGTTTGATGTCGAGGGTTGCCTTGGCTTGGTCGGGCGTGTCTTCGTAGAGGAACGACGCCTCCAGTTCGTGCTGCATAAACCCGTCGGGGGTGTAGGCATAGCCTTTCTGCTGTTTGCGGGTGGCGTAGAGTTTTATCAGGTCGCGGGCTATATCCTTTACCTTATCTTTTGTCCGCTCCTTAAGGCGTTCCCATGCGCCCGAACCCAATCGGGATATGGTCGGTTCGGAGCCCTCTCGCCCTTTGTATTTCGAGATTCGGTGCAGGTTGTGGATCGACACGAACACGCTGTCGCCGTCTCGGTAGATGAGTTTGATCATCTCCTGCGGCTTACCGTTGACGGGGGTTGTTACCAGTCCACCGAACTTGGCGATACCGTGGTCGCTATGCACCACATAGTCGCCCAATTGCAGTTGGTTTATCTCTTTGAGCGTAATCACAGCCTTGCCTCGGCGGGCATTCTCGCTCGTGAGCAGCACACGGTGGAAGCGTTCGAATATCTCGTGGTCGGTATAGCAGCAGAGGTGTTGCTCTTGGTCGGTAAAGCCCGCATGCAGTGTGTGGTCGATGGGCGTGAAGCGGATAGGCACGGCAGTCTCCATACTGTCAAATATCGCTTGCAGGCGGTCGGTCTGCTTCTGTTGGTCGGAGAGAATATAGAGCGTGTAGCCCTGCTGTATTTTCTCCACAAGGTCGTCTCGCAGCAGGTCGAAATTCTTATGGAAGACGGGCTGCGGAAGGGTATGGAATGCCACTTTCGTGTAGTCGCCAAAGGCACTTTTCTCGCCCAGTTCGAGGGTGGTACGCTCCGCCATTCGCTCGCCGAAATTCGCTAATAGTCTGTCGTTTATAGTCGTGTTGCCGATTTGGGCTTGTATCTTATATTGTACGGTCGTCCAATCAGTGCTGACCCACAGCGTGTGGTCGCCGAGGTAATCCACTATCGTGCCTTGCTCGGTCGCCTCATCGGCTTTGTGCATCGTGCAGAGCATGTCCTCCACTCGGTCTTTCGACAGTTGTGTCTCGATGTCAAATTCGTGTATCGAGTCTATCTCATCGCCGAAGAAGTCCACGCGATACGGGTCGTCGTGCGAGTAGGAATAGACATCCACGATGCCGCCCCGAATGGAGTACTGCCCCGGCTGATAGACGAAATCCACCCGCTCAAAGCCCAATGTGCTCAACTGCTCGCCCAGTTTGCTTACCTGCAATGTCTGCCCCGTGCGCAGCGAGAGGGTGTTGTCCGTCAGTGCCTGCGGCTTCGGCACGCTCTCCAACACGGCTTCGGGGTAGGTGACGACCAGCAGCGGATGCGCACCCTGTTGCGTGCATTGGCTCAAGGTCTCCGTGCGTTGTATCGCCAGTGCCTCATCGGTGCCTTGACGGCGGCGGCGCGACACGGGGAAGTACAGCACACGAGGCGTGGTCGGCAGGGGCGAATCGGTCGCAAGCAGCGTGCGCAAGTCGCTATACAGATACTGCGCCTCGTCGGCATTCTCCAGCACGATGAAGAGCGTAGTCTGCATACTTTGCGTAGTTTGCGTACTTTGTGTACTCTCCGCAGTCCCCGTTTTTTTTGTCAAGCGTTGTACGATTGCGGTAAGCGCCATGCTTTGGGCGGAGGCATGCACCCCCGTGAGCAGAATATGTTTTCCTGCTCGTTTGGTGAGTGCTTGGCATATCGCCCCAATCTCGGGGTGCTTCGCCCATTGCTCCTGTAATTCCTGTATCTGCATGCTCTGTCGCTCGCTGCTTTCTTAACGCTTTATTGCCTTCTGTGCGATGTTTCCTGTTTGTGCTATAACTTGGTCTTTTATATACTCCTGTTTGTTATAGCTTGGTCTTCTATATATAATTGGTCTTCTGTGCGATGTGTTTAGAATAGATACCATTCCTGCTTCCTCTCTTATACCTCTATTCCCTTTATCGCCTAAAAAGCCTGCAAAGTTACGCATTTTTTGTTGAATACACAAAACCTATCCTGATTTCGAGTCGGTTCTTGCACGCAACGGCTCTTTTTGTCCCCTCTCTTTTGCTCCTCCCCCTTCTCCTATTCAATCCCCCTCTCGCCCTAAAATCCACTTCATTCTCTCCCCTAAAATTCACTCTATTCCCGAAGCACTCCCGAACCAACTCCATACCCATCCCTATTCCGAATGTTCAATATGGTATATAAATACGCTAAACTATGCCATTTTCGTGTTTTGGACAACAAATAAACCCAATTAGGGTGGGAGTTTGTGAAAAAACAAGCTTGAATTTGGCACAGAATTTGCCACTTACTATGGCGAAAATGATTGCGAAATAGGACGCTTTAGAGGTGTAAATGCCCGAC
>CAVHKB010000157.1:0-6371 GCA_963636305.1 Prevotella sp. P5-108 | reverse complement strand
AGCACGCTATGGCTCTACGGTGGGCATAAGCGTATGGTGAGGGGATGAATGGATTGGCTGGGTGGAGGGGAGGTTGGGGGTTAGTAGAGGGAAGGGTGTGGGTTGGTGGAGGGGAGGGTGTGGGTTGGGGAGATGATATACTTTCGTATGATTTGCGCAAAAGTGAGAAAAGCAGTATCTTTGCGGTCCAAAATTCTTGTATCTCACAAAGTTATGATGATAGAAATATATCGCTTCTTTGAGCGGCACAAATGGCTTCTGTATAGTTTGCTTATACTTAGTTCTGCTTTCTTCCTGTTCTTCGGGACCCGTATTTCCTTTGAAGAGAATATCGCCAAACTGTTGCCACAGTCTGACGACAGGAACGTGGATATTGCTTTTCAGGATTTGCGTGTCAAGGACATGGTGTTTGTGCAGGTTACAGGGAACAAGGACCAGAGCCCTGAGGAGTTGGCCGGTGCTATGGATATGTTTATGAGCGAGTTGGAAGCGTCATCGGCAGAGGAAAATCTGCTGCACGGGACACTGTACGCCATTGACCCGATGGAGTGGATAGATGTAGCCTATTACCTGAGTTCCGTCTTTCCGAGTTATCTGGATTTCAGTGACAGTGAGATGGACAGTATCTGCTCGGTGGAACATATAGCGCAGCAGATAGGGAAGTACAATAAATTGATGGACAGTGATTTAGGTAGCGCGCTCTATGATTTCATGTCAATGGACCCCGTGGGGATGCATAATCTGTTGATGCCAGAAGGCGGTAGGATGTCGTCGAACGGTTTGCGTTTTGTAAACAATCATCTGTTTTGCAGTGACACGACGGTCTGCATTGGGTTTTTGTTTCCGAATATCAGTTCATCGGACTCGGGGACTGCCAAGCATCTGTTGCGCCGCATCAAATCAGCGGCATCGGATGTTGCGGCACAGTATGAGGGAGTGGATGTGCTTTATCACGGAACGGTGGTGCAATCTGCCAACAACTCGTTGCGTATCTGCAAGGACTTGTTTACGACGCTTGGTATATCGTTGATTGTTATACTCATCCTTTTGGCCATTTGCTTGAAGGATTACAAGTCGATGCTGCTGTTGCTGTTCCCGATAGTGTATGGTACATTTATGGCATTGGCATGTATTTATCTTGGTAAGGGAATTATTTCGTTGATGTCGGTTAGTATCGGTGCGATAGTATTGGGAGTGGCATTGAGTTACAGTCTGCACGTGATGATTCACTACAAATACACGGGTAGCAGGGAAAGGGTTGTGAAAGAGCAGACCACTCCAGTTATATTGGGGAGCCTGACTACTATTGGTGCATTTGCAGGGATGTTGTTTACGCAATCGTCGCTACTGCAGGACTTCGGCTGGTTTGCGTCGATTAGTGTTATCGGCACGACCATAGCGAGTTTGCTGTTTCTTCCCCACTTTTTCCCGCGAGAGAACCGTCGGAATGAGCGCGCCTTTGGTTTTATGGAGAAGATAAACGCCTACCCGATAGACCAGAACCGATGGGTACAATGTATCTTGCTGTGTTTTGTGGTGATAACGATATGTTTCTCGGGGCGATATACATTTGACCCGAACTTGAGGCACATCAACTACACTGCTCCTGAAGTGGCGAGGTCGCAGCAATTGTGGTCGGAGAAGAACAACAGCGGCATGGTGCAACAGTACTATGCATCGGTTGCGAAAGATCTTGGAACAGCCGTTATGCAACTGAGCGTGATGGAGCGGAGATGTGACAGTCTTAAGCAGGCGGGTGTGATAGGTTCGTATCTGCCGACATCGGTGATACTGCCTGACAGGGTTAAACAGGAAAGGCGCATAGCCCATTGGAAGAATTACTTTACACCGGAGAAGCAAAGGGAGATAATGCGCAATGTGGAGGCGGCATGCCGAGAGAAGGGTGTAGATGCAGCGATGTATGCACCTTTTGCGGAGGTGATGGGAGGGGACTATGAGCCATCGCTGTTGCTTGAGCAGGGGCTCGTTCCGTCACAATTGTCTTCTATTCTTGCGGAACAGGTGGGTGATTATTGGCTTGTGTATATGCCCATCAAAATGAGGCAGGAGGAGTTGCTTGCGACAAACGAAGCGATGGACAGTATAGAAGGTTGTATGGTGCTTGACCCGTATTATTACTCAACGAACTTGGTGGAACTGATCCATAATGATTTTGATAAGATACTGTTTATTTCGTCTATCTTCGTTTTGATTGTTCTGCTATTGAGTTTCCGTAGAGTGAGTTTGGCGTTGATAGCCTTTCTGCCTATGCTTTTAAGTTGGTATGTAGTGTTGGGTAGTATGGCTCTGACGCACCAGTCGTTTAATATCATCAACATTATTGTGTCGTCGTTTATTTTCGGTATCGGTGTGGATTACTCGATCTTTATTATGGACGGTCTGTTGGCTGCCGCACGAGGAGAGGACGACAAGCGTCTGAGTTACCACAAGACGGCAATAACGATGTCGGCGACGATACTGGTAGTATGTATGGCATCGCTTCTTTTTGCGGTTCACCCAGCGATTCACAGTATAGGTTTTGCCTCTGTGGTGGGTATGATTACCACGATGATGCTGTCTTATGTATTGCAGCCTGTGCTGTTCAAACTGGGGTTGCGAAGCAGGTGGATACGGAAGATGTGGAAGATAAAAGAATAGGGGAACGGACGGGGAAAGAGGGCGGCTATTGGTTGTCGTCGTTCAGCAAGTCGGGTCTTCGTTCTCTTGTATGTTTCAGGGATTGTTCGTAGAGCCAATCGTCAATTTTTGCTTGGTTTCCCGATAAGAGGATGTCGGGTACACGCCAGCCTTTGTAGTCGGCAGGACGAGTATATACTCCCGGTTCCAGGAGGTTATCCTGAAAACTGTCGTTGAGAGCACTTGTCTCATCGCCTAATGCTCCTGGCAGAAGTCTAACGATGGCGTCAGTTATGATAGCCGCCGGCATTTCGCCACCGGTAAGGACAAAGTCGCCGATGGTATATTCTTTAGTAATGAGATGGTCTCGTACGCGTTGGTCGACGCCTTTGTAGTGTCCGCACAAGATAATGATGTTCTGCTTGAGTGACAATGCATTGGCATCGCGCTGGGTAAATCGTTGTCCGTCAGGGGCAGTGAAGATAATCTCATCGTAGTGGCGGCAGGAAGTTAAATAGGATATAGCCCTATCAATAGGTTCTATCTGCAGCACCATACCTGCAGTGAAACCAAAAGCATAGTCGTCCACTTTTCTATGCTTATCGAGTGTAAAGTCGCGTAGATTGTGAACATAGATCTCTGCCAAGCCCTTGTCTTTTGCCCGCTGCACGATAGAATGGTTCAAAGGAGATTCCAGGAGTTCGGGACAGGCTGTGATGATATCAATACGCATATCGGAATGGATAGTTGAGGTATGTTGTGTTAAAGATTATTCAAGGTACAGGGTCGTAGCCACTTCCTCCCCACGGATGACAACGCAAGATACGCTTAATGCCCAACCAACTGCCCTTCAATATGCCATATTTCATGACTGCTTCCACCATATACTGACTACAGGTAGGAGTATAACGACAAGAGGACGGAGTGAGCGGAGAGATACAATATCGGTAGAAATAGACTGGTATCAAGAACAGATGTCGAAAGATATCACGCATTATTGTCCCGCATTTTCGATTCCACATACGAAAGTATTCTGCACACGCTCTTCACCACTGTGCCATAATCCGAAATGGTAGGAGCGACATAATTGAACGCCATCTCCACACAACAATTTTCCTCTTCGCAAGCCGCACGCAAACTATGAGCATGCAAACGATACGCTTCTCGCATCAAACGGCGTAGGTTGTTGCGCACAACAGCGTGCTTGAATCGGCTCTTGGGCGCCCACACAAGAACGCTTGTCCGTTGGAGGTTCGAACCCCCTTCCTCTGCGGAGCGCTCTATACGATAGGTAACACGGATAGGATAAGCAGTATAATGCTTTCCTTCTTTGTAGAGATTCGCAATGCGTAACTTTCCACAAAGGCGCTCCTCCTTATGGAATGTATTACGCTCTCTCACCGTGTGCGTTTGTGATTCTCTTTAAGGAAAGCATCTATAGCAGAGGTTATCGACGGATACTCCTTGCTCGGAGCCTCTATATCCACACGCATATTCGCCTCCTTCATTGCCTTCGCCGTTGCTGCACCATAACATGCAATAATGCGCTCGCCTTGCTCAAAATCAGGATAGTTCTGCTGAAAGCCTACAACGCCCATCGGGGTGAACAGCACATACATATCATAGTCCAAACGCTCCTCCGGCGAAAAGACATTCGGAACAGTCCTGTACATTATCGCCGGACGAACATCTAACTGATGCGAAGTAAACATCTGGATAATGTCGTCACTATACACATCTGACGCTACCAAAAGGAACTTATCCTCCGGATGTCGCTGCATAATTGGAAGTAAATCCGACATCTTGTTCCCCGCGCTGAAAAATACCTTGCGCTTACGGAACTGTATATATTTCTGCAAGTAGTTCGCTATAGCCTCTGTCGTACAGTAATAGTGCATCGTATCCGGCATCGTAATACGCAACTCCTCACACAATCCGAAGAAATGATCTACACCAAGCCTCGAAGAGAATATAATGGCCGTATAGTCCAATATACTGATATGCTGCGCACGAAACTCCTTCGACGTCAATCCCTCTATGCGGATAAACTGGTGAAAGTGAAAATGAACTCCATACTTCCCCTCCATGTCAAAATAAGGAGACTTCTCTGTACTTGGCTTAGGCTGTGATATAAGTATATTCTTAACCTTCAATGTCGTAAATAATAGTTATAACAAGATAATACCTAACATTCGATATGTTGTATAAACCCATACTGCAAAGGGCAACATTTCGAGGGTGCAAAGGTACAACAAAATATACAGAATATCTAAAATTCGAATGGAAAATAAACGAAAAAGTTTCAAGATAGTCAGAACATACAACACACCAAAGAACACCACCACTGCAATCTCTATCGCAAGCGGACTGAACCATGGTGTGTACATCATAACAAGCAGCAAAGGGTATCCTACCATGCACATACAAGTGTCACGCGTCAACTCATAATAATGATAGGTCGCCAACACCTCGTCCCTGAAAAACACATACGACACCACTCTAAACAACATCTCCTTCACAACCCACATACCAACATACAACGCACAGGTCAGCAAATAACCACTGATGAAAAACTGACCATGAACACTCGCATAACACAGGTAAATGAGCATCGAGAATATCATAATATGGCTCAACGACAGCAGAACTCCACCTATCAATGTAAACGATATCCTGTTCAACTGATTGCCACGCAAACTGTCCTCCCACAGATTATGAAAACTGTTCTTTATGATGTTCGGCTGCAAGAAAAACGACAGTACCATCAGACTCAAAATCAGCAGCATAATCCATGCTGACCAACTCTCTGAATATGGGGATGATGTACGGATAAATGTCTCCATCACTATAGTTGGGCTGATTTGCGAATCGATTTGTCCCACATCGGGGCTTCACGCAAGGTAGGCAACACGTCCTCTGCACGACCTATCACACTCATCATCGCCTCCAAATGAACGGAACGCATCAAACGACCCTCTACCATCTGCTCGAAACAACGCAGCAAATTGTCGTAGTAGCCATCTACATTCAATATACCTATCGGCTTCGTATGAAGACCCAATTGCTTCCATGTCAATATCTCAAGCAACTCCTCAAAAGTACCGATACCGCCAGGCAACGCCACAAACGCATCGGCACGCTCCGATATAATCCGCTTGCGCTCATGCATATCTTTCGTTATCACCAACTCGCTGCAACCTCTGTGTTCCCAACCTTGCTCCACCATAAACTCTGGAATAACTCCTACTACCTCGCCCCCGCTGCGAAGACACGAATCGGCTATGGCACCCATCAAACCTGCATGACCGCCTCCATAGATAAGTTGAACATGTTCCTTCGCCAATATCTCACCTAACCTCGCCGCAGCAGTGGTGAATGACAACGGAACCTGATTGCTTGATGCGGCATATACTGCCAACGAATGAATTGTGTGCATGCTCGTGGGTTATATTCTGATTTCTTTTTCCGACTGCAAAGGTACTCATTTTATACGACAACCACAGCAAATAATTAAAAAGATGTATCTCCCCACCCTACCACATCATACCACTTCCCCTCCCGCTGCACACCGTTTCCCAACCAACAAGCCAAAAACTCCCCTCCTCAAAGCCAAAATCTCCCCTCTATACCACTTATAAAATCCTTGCATATTAATTGTTAATTGTTAACTATTAATTGCCCCTTTGCCCACTGTAGAGCCATAGCGTGCTATGGCTCTCAACTCCCTTTCGCAG
>CAVHKB010000156.1:0-6432 GCA_963636305.1 Prevotella sp. P5-108 | reverse complement strand
GTCCTATATAAATCGTATATAAATCCTTTGGAAGTGGTAGTGTTTATTGAGGTTGACAGAGGGGAGATGATAATTAACAGTTAACAATTAACAATTAACATTCAGGGGAAATTTTAACAATTAACAATTAATAATTAACAATTAACATGCAGAGATGGTATGAGGGGCAAAGTATGGTTCTTTTGGAACATATTGTTCTACCTATGAAGGGGAGTTGAGAGCCATAGCACGCTATGGCTCTACAGTTATCATAAGCGCACGGTGAGGGATTGAATGGATTTGCACGGTGTGGGGAGAGCCATAGCACGCTATGGCTCTACGGTGGGCAGAAGCGTAGGGTGAGGGTGGTGGAGGGTGAGGACGGGTGATGCGGAGCGGATTGGGTGGAGTATGCAGGGGGAGGTTGTGAGGACAGAGGAGGTGCCTGACTTGACGGGGAGGATATGAGGTGCAGGCATACGAACAGAGCGCAGTTGCAGGCTGCGCTCTATGGGTATGGAAACGGGTTTGTATTATTCTTCTCCCTCGATTGCCACTGCGATAGAGTTGGCTATTTCCGCCATCTCGTCTGCCTCCAAGTGGAGTTTAGGGTTGGAGAAAAGCATGTCCGATTCTTTCTGCATGGGGATGAGGTGAATGTGTACATGATTGACCTCCATTCCGAGAACTGCCACTCCTATACGCTTACAGTCGATGGCTTTTTTCATTCCTATAGCGACTTGCTTGGCGAAAAGCATCATGTCTGCGAGAGTTTGGTCGTCCAAGTCGAAGATATAGTCTTTTTCAGGCTCGGGCAATTTAGGGATGACCAGCGTATGTCCCTTCGTCATAGGATTGATGTCGAGAAAGGCATAGAAGCGGTCATCTTCGGCGACCTTGAAACTTGGTATCTCGCCATTGATTATGCGTGTGAAGAGTGTCATAGTGAGATTTCGAGTATTTCAAATTCCATTATACCTGAAGGCACGGAGATTTTAGCGACCTCGCCAACTTTTTTGCCGAGCAGTCCTTTGGCAATGGGAGTGACGACGGACAACTTACCTTCTTTGAAGTTGGCTTCGCTCTCGGTGACGAGTTGGTAGGATACGATGGCACCGGTTTTGATATTTTTTATCTTCACCTTAGTAAGCACTTGCACTTCGTTGGTGTTGATACGTGACTCGTCGATCATACGGGCGTCCATAATTTTGGTTTTGAGCAAGGCAATTTTGGATTCTAACTTTCCTTGCTCTTCTTTAGCGGCATCGTATTCAGCATTTTCGCTGAGGTCACCTTTGTCGCGTGCTTCTTGGATTGCTTGGATAACTCGGGGTCGTTCGACACCTTCCAAATAGATTAGTTCGTCCTTTAATTTCTGCAGGCCTTCTGCAGTCATATACACTACAGCCATAGTTCTATGATAATTAATATGGTTAATACTTTCTATCAAGGAGTTCCGATGCGATGAATGCTTTGCGTGCATTGTCCACATCAGAGAGATTGAGTTCTTCCGCTAAGTTTTTGCAGGAAGTGTCGGTCTGGTATTGGTTTTGGTTGCTTTGTAGTTCGTTGATATTCAGCAGGTCTGACTCTGTTAAAAGGTCAGCGGTTGCTATTTTGTTTTTCTGTTTTTTCTTTTTCCTTGCGTGTCTGTTCGAGATGGGCGTTTCGGCGTTGTCGTATTGCGTTCTGTAGTCATCTTGTAGGGCATCTGCTGGCATAGACTGTTCGACCTCGTTGTTTGCTTCTGTTGAGGAGGTACGATTAGCGTTCTTTCGTATGCGTTCCCACAGGACAGAGCCCATCCATCCAAAGATTGTGAGAATAAGTAAGATGGCGATAGTGATGCCCATGTTATGTGCTTTAATAAAACGATTGAAAAACAACGAGAAACTTCCCAGCCTCTCGTTGCCATTAAACCTAAACCTTAACTATGAAAATTTTATTTGTTTTCGGGGGCAAAGGTAGTTCTTTTTTCTATATCGTGCAAGAGTTAGCAATAAAAATGCGGAATAAAATGGAGAAAGAGGCTATAAAAAGTGTTTTTGTATTCTATTTTGCAGGATTATTTGTACTTTTACGCAAGATTGCGCTGTGTTTGCGTTAGAAAAAAGGACAGAAAAAGAAAGTTATGACGAAACGGTTTTATATAGAGACTTATGGTTGTCAGATGAATGTTGCAGACTCGGAGGTAGTTGCCTCGATAATGCAGATGACGAATTATGAATTGGCGGATAAGGAGGAGGATGCGGATGTGATATTGCTGAACACTTGTTCGATAAGGGACAATGCAGAACAGAAGATTATGTCTCGTTTGAAATGTCTTGGTTCGCAGAAGCGAGGTAGGAAGAAGATGGTAGGTGTTATCGGTTGCATGGCAGAGCGGATGGGAGGAGAATTGATAGAAGATTATGGCGTGGACTTTGTGGCGGGTCCTGACGCTTATTTGGATATCCCTAATCTGTTGGCACAATGTGAGATGGGCAAGTCAGCCATCAATGTGGAACTGTCGAGGACGGAGACATATCGTGAGATATTGCCATCTCGCATAGGGAATCCTATCTCGGGTTATGTGAGTATCATGCGCGGCTGCAACAACTTCTGTTCTTATTGCGTGGTGCCATATACTCGTGGTCGGGAGCGTAGCAGGGACATAGACAGTATCTTGGTAGAACTGCGCGATCTGCAGTCGAAGTGCTACAAAGAGGTGACCTTGTTGGGACAGAATGTGAATTCTTATCATTACGAACAGGACGGTACGGTTGTCGATTTCCCAAGTTTGTTGGAAATAGTGGCAAAGGCAGTACCCAGCATGCGTGTCCGTTTTACGACCTCTCATCCAAAGGACATGTCAGACAGGACTTTGGAAGTTATTGCGAAGTACGATAATCTGTGCAAGTTCATTCATCTGCCGGTGCAAAGCGGAAGCGACAGGATATTATCCTTGATGAATCGCAAATACACCCGCGAATGGTACTTGGGGCGTATTGCTGCTATCCGTCGTATATTGCCAGAGGCGACTATCGGAACGGATGTTTTTTGCGGGTTTCATAGTGAGAGCGAGGACGATCATCAGCAGACCCTTTCCTTGATGCGCGAAGTGGGATTCGATACGGCATTTATGTTCAAGTACTCGGAAAGGCCCGGCACTTATGCGAGCAAGCATCTCCCTGACAATGTCCCAGAAGAGACCAAGATACGCCGATTGAATGAGATTATCGCCTTGCAGAACCAACTATCGCTTGAGAGTAACCAGCGCGATGTCGGTAAGGTGTTCGAGGTATTGGTTGAGGGGTTCTCTAAACGCTCCAACGAACAGTTCTATGGGCGGACATCTGGCTATAAGACTGTAGTGTTCCCGCGTCAAGGGCACCACATCGGAGAGTTAATCAATGTGCGGGTTATGTCCTGCTCTGCTGCAACATTGATTGGAGAAATTGTCGAGTAGGGAGAACGCTGAACACTCTTTTGCGGGATAAGATAAAGTAGGTATAAAATAACGAACACTACGCAACCAAGCAGTTCCTGTTTGGTGTTCGTTGAGTATGGCGCACAATATCTCCTAATATCTCCACCTTTTGCATCCTGCTGATTCGGTAATCCCTGCGCCATTTGTAATCCCCTAAAACGCCGAGTATCGTAACTATCAACTGCACAGTCAACACAGAGCATCCAGCCAAGAGTCCCGTTTGTATTATAACTGATTAAGGTAACTCTCTGCTACAAACTGCCCATCGCGTACATATTGTCTTGCAATAGCAATGCGCCATTCGTCATACCGATGTTTACAGATTGTCCAATCCTTACGCTAAACCCTTCTCTCGGGCAAGTTGCAGAAGATATTCCTTCGCCGGCGCATATTCGTTCGGGATTACTCCGTCCAATATCGCATCTTTGAGCGCATTCTTCAACTCTCCAACTACGGCACAAGGCGGAAGATGTAACATCTCCATAATCTCTTCCCCGCGAATAGGTGGCTGAAACCGACGAAGACGGTCCTTCTCCTCTATCTCGCACATCTTCTGACGCACAATCTGATAGTTGTGTTTGTATCGCTGGACCTTCTCCTCGTTCTTCGAAGTTATATCCGCTTCGCACAACAGCATTAAGTCATCTATATCTTCTCCCGCCTCAAACAATAGCCTGCGCACTGCAGAGTCGGTCACATTCTCCTCTATCAGGTTTATCGGACGCATATGCAGGTCCACCAACTTCATTACATACTTCATCTTCTCGTTTTGCGGCAACTTCATACGAGCGAAGATATGAGGTACCATCTTCGAACCCACATAATTATGATTATGAAAGGTCCAGCCTACACTGTTGTCCCAACTCTTTGTGCGGGGCTTGCCTATGTCGTGCAACAAGGCTGCCCAGCGCAACCACAGATTGTCCGACTTCGCCGCCACCGAGTCCAACACTTGCATCGTGTGGCGGAAAATGTCCTTATGACCACGACCCTCCTTCGTTTCCACACCCTTTAGAGCCGACAACTCCGGAAAGATAATGTTCAAAAGACCTGTCTTGTCCAATAAGCACCAACCCACCGACGGACGCCTCGAGAGCATAATCTTGTTCAGTTCTTCCACTATCCGCTCTTTGGTGATGATGTTTATGCGCTCACGGTTCCGTTCTATCGCCTCAAAAGTCATAAGGTCCAAATAAAAACCCAACTGCGAAGCAAAACGAATACCGCGCAACATCCGCAACGGATCGTCCGAGAAGGTAATATCTGGGTCTAAAGGAGTACGGATAATACACTCGTCCATGTCCTTCAATCCGTCAAATGGGTCCAATAATTCCCCGTAATGCTCCTTGTTCAAGCAAATAGCCAACGCATTGATAGTAAAATCACGACGCTTCTGGTCATCTTCCAATGTACCGTCCTCCACAATCGGATTCCGTGAGTCTGAACGATACGACTCCTTACGCGCACCAACGAACTCAAGTTCCATACCCCCCTTTTTCACTTGCGCTGTACCGTAAGTCCTGAACATCGACAAGTGCGTACCACGTCCCAATACATCCTTCACCGCTTCCGCAAGACGGATACCGCTCCCTACTACCACAATGTCTATATCTTCACTGTCACGATGAAGAAACAAGTCACGAACCCAACCGCCAATAACATAGCACGGCATACCAAGTGCATCCGCCTGCTCTCCCACCAAGCGAAGAATAGGCGTGTTTATTCTGTCATTCTCTACTATCATTACCTCTCTGCATTATCTCTTGCAAAGATAATGTATTTTTTGTTTTGGCACAAATGTTGTCGCTCTCAGCGTAGTTATGAAACGCAGTGCCGTTGTACTACTTATATTATTTGCCTCCGTTGCTGCTATACCTGCCTATGCAGTACAACCCGACTCCTGCCTCGTGCAAATCCACAACGGCGACACCATCCTCATCGCTTCCTTGCGCACCGTATATGTTTACCCTCCGTTGCGGTTCAAAAGCAAAAAGCAGGAGCGGTTCTATTGGAAAACTGTCCGTGATGTCAAGAAAACACTGCCCATTGCCAAAGTGTTGGCAAACGAAATGAAACGCACCGACGACATTATGAGCAAGATGGACCGACGGCAGCAACGCAAATTCTGGAAACAATACGAAAGAAACCTCTATGCACAGTACGAGGACCAATTCCGCAATATGACCGCTGCGCAAGGGCAAATGCTCATGAAACTACTCAATCGCGAGTGCGGACAAACATCCTACGAGGTCATCAAGTTCTACAAAGGCTCTCTCACCGCCTCCTTTTGGCAGATGATTGCAAAAATGGTAGGCAACGACCTCAAAGCCGAATACGACGGCAACGACAAAGACCAAATCACCGAACGAATCATCACACTCGTCGAAGCCGGACAGTTATAACACCCCTCCCCCTCCACTACCCTCACCCTCCGCCTCTCCCTCCACCATGCAAATCCATTTAACCCCTCACCGTGCGTTTATGCCAACTGTAGAGCCATAGCGTGCTATGGCTCTCAACTCCCCTTCGCAGAAAGAACAATATGTTCCCCTCTCACTTCCTTAACCTCTCTTAACATCTTCCATCAAATCTCTAATTCCATACAACTCCCCTTCCCTCAAAACTCCCCTTCGTAATCCCCACTATTTACTACCTCTCCCAAAGGATTTATATACGATTTATATAGGACGCATATAGGACGAATATAGGATGAATATAGGAAGAACCTCCAAATCACATGGCAAATTGCCCTCATGGCACATTAATCATTAATTGTCAATTATTAATTTTTGTATACTGTAGAAAAAATCCGATATGCGTTTATGCCAACTGTAGAGCCATAGCGTGCTATGGCTCTCAACTCTCTTTCAATGGAAGAACAATATGTTCCAGAAGAACCATACTTTTCCCCTCATATCATCCTTGTATGTTAATTGTTAATTGTTAATTACTACTGATGCGTTAACTTTTTGGCGGTCTTTGTA
>CAVHKB010000155.1:0-6469 GCA_963636305.1 Prevotella sp. P5-108 | reverse complement strand
GTACCTGCTGACATTTGGTACGGGTTGCCAAAGTCAAAGAGGTTTTCACCTCCGATATCTAAATTGTTGATTTTTGATTCAGTAAGTCCTAATCGTGTGAGAATGCTGTTAACATTGCTATCATTGACTCCGCTTATTGTTAATATGCCATTTTTATAAGACAGGCTATCTCCTAATTGAAAACTATTTCCCGTAAGGTCAAAATAACTATTCCCATCTATTGTAACAATTTTGCCCGCATTGATATTGTCTCCATAAACAAATACATTGCCTCTTGTCTCAGTAAGATTTCGATAGGTTTCATCGGCTACGCCAACGATACCATAATTGAAGAACCAATAGCCATCTTCCTCATCGACCCTATGTTGTTCAGTGTCTATAATCCATTGCCCCGCACTACCATTGCGTTCACATTTTAATGCTATGTAATAGACCTCGTTATCATTTAGGATGATAGTGTCACTTTGAGAAATAGACCAAGTCCCTAATTGAGAACCCTCTGTGTAAACATAATGTCTTAAAGTATCTCTTCCAAAATGTATTGACCATTCACCATCCTCGTTTACCCCGAACTCAACATTCCTGTAAGTTTTGTTAAACACTCTTGTGTTGTCCAATGTATAATTCATAGAATTAGCACCGACCTGCAAAAGCATAGTTTGTAAGAACACATCACTTATATTTCCGTCTGGGTCAAATATATTATCTTTTAGACTTTCTAATTCCCTATAATTTCTCCGTGCGATATTTGCCAGTTGTTCATTAGTCTTTGTGTTTTGAGTGGTAACAATCGAAGTGTCTTTTATCTCGTTTGACATTGCCTGCCAAGCAGTCGCCATTCTCTTTTCTTTCACTGTTGCCGTTATCTCTTTCGAATAGCCTCCTTTTGTATTTGAAGATATCCCACTTGATTTCGTCCCTCCAACTTGATACTCACTAACACTATCACTAATCTTTATATTTAGGGTGTCTATCGTCAAATCAACAAAGTTAGCATATTCGCCGACGGCGTCTGTGTTACTCTCCTTTACTGATAATAGTCGCGCAGAGACTTTTTGAGTATTACTCTCCGTAAAGTCTAATGCAACATAATATGGGTTCTTTCCATTAAATGCCGAACTTGTATCGAACTCAAATGTAAGATTTACAACTCCATCATATTCTTCATATTCATTTGTTATCTGTGTATTAGGATAATACACAGAAGAGAGTCTATCTACCCCAGATGTAAGAAATAAGGAATTGCATTTAACTTCTCCCGCTACGACACCAATCTCAATAGTGTAATGTTTGTTTGGCTTAAAGTCAAAAGTCTGCTTGAAAGCCAATATGCCTCTTAATATCAATTCATCCGTATTCTGTATGGTATATCCCACATAGAACATACCATAGCGATTGAATACTAATTCGGGCATTTTATATGTTACCAAACATAAACCATTATCTGACTTCTTTATATCGAGTATTTCTGCGTTAATGGTTTCTCTGCCGTTCTTTACAAAGATGCCAACCAATTTATAATTGTACTCATAAAGCAGTTCTAATTCTGCGACATGAATATCTCCGAACTTAAAATCCTTGAATTGAATTTCTGTATTTGTTACCTTTCGAGTTATTACAGGCTGCGAGGATAAATCTATCTCGGATAATAACCCCTCGCTATTACTATAAAGATAAGTTTCTTCATTCTCTGTATAGATTTTCAAATCATCATCTACAATTCGCATAATTGCGCCCTCTCGCATTTGTAAGCCAAATGCAGGAATTTGAGCAAGTCGGACTTTGTCAAGTTCAAGGCTATATGTAATATCTCCATTATCGTGTTCATTGAGATATTTCTGTGCTTCTATCAACAATCTTTTTTCTGCTGCCAAAATATATAAATCAGGCATATAGATATTGAGAAATACTACATGGTCGCCCTTTTGCGGATTAAGTATGGCATTTGGCATATAAGAATACTCATTATCGGTATTCCTATTGCATATTAATCTCCAAAACGCACCATTTTCAAGAGCATTCTTTGCGATTGTCCTATCTACGCCAACGAACCAGTCTGTATTAAAATCGCCATTTGATTTATATGCAGATATAACTCCATCCCCTTTCGCAGATACAGTGAAATCAAGACCCGCCATATACCCATCAAGGAAATTAACCTTGAACTCTCCATTTACGAGCCATTGATATTGACCTGAATATGCCTGTTCGTCAATCATAAATCCGAAATCTCGCATGTAAATAACAAAAGTCTTCTGTCCTTTCCCATTCTCTTTGTTCATATCTGTGTCAACAATCGTGACAGGCTCAACTGCTACTATCTCATTGATTGCAAGATTATCCGATGCCTCGCTTCCATTGTTATATTTCCTGTTTATATGAGGATAACAATACACAGAATATGGTTCTCTACAAAAAACTCTTTGGTCATCATAGGGATTATCATCATCAAATATAAATGCATCGGTTATCCAATAGTCGTCTGAATACTCTATTTGGTGTAATTCGACCTCATGCCTTTTTGTTTTATCCTCTACCTCGTCTTGTTTCATAAACCATTCTTTACGAATAGTTGTCGTTGTTAGATAGTCCTCATATCCATCATCATGTACACAAAAACAAGACCCCTCAATAACAGTCGCGTCATTTTCACTTGTTCCCTCTTTGGGTAAGTTCCCAAAGTCAGCAACAAATTGTTCGGCTCGGGTTGGATAAAGAATACACTTTACGATTTTCCCCGTTGCATGAATAAATACTGCAAGTTTATGTTTAGGATAGGAACGAACTAATTTAGCGACACCATTAGCGTCATAATCTACTCTATAGCACTGTATGCGCGCTATAGGAGTTGTAAGGTCAATCCTGCCTGCTATACCAAGACCTCCGCCATTATCAAGCATTATGACATATTGTATTGTTCGCAAAGCACCGTATGTTATATAGCGTAAAGACGGATAGATTTCGGGGAAACTTTGAGTCGCTTCTCTTATCCCAAATTTCTTTATACCATCAATAGAATCTATCCAATCCGTCTTTCCGTCATTGTTAAAAGATGGCAGCATTAGTTTACTAACATAGCGTCCCGACCGCAATCTATCAGAAGCATAAAACCTATTCAAATTTCTTGAATCACCATAAGCATATAGCCTTGTGATTGGGGAGGTGTTCCCTATGCTTTTAGTAATTGAAAACAAATTCCCATAATTAGTTCCAATCGGTAAATGAGATGTTTTCCCATACTTAAAGAGAAATGGTTCTTCCTGCAAGATGTTATTATTATCCACGCTTACTATATTCGGTCTTTTGAAACCGACATAAATCATCCTCCCGTCTATAAAAAAATCAGTATTAACACCGTCTTCCAAATTTAATTTACATAAAGCATCCCATACAGAGTTTCCCGAAAAGTCGAATTGGAATTTCTCAAGTGCAGTGTTTATGTCTTCGTCGACAGACTCTGCTATCCTATAGTCCCAATAGTCTATCCCCGCTGTGCCTGTAGCCCCAAATCGCTCCTGTAAGACATATATAATTCTACGCATTAGCGTGTGCGCCCCTCCAAAGAACGAGAACTCATCATAGCCCGTATAGATAAAATTCTCAGCAGTAATTTCCTCCACGCTATTCTGGTGAAGAATATCTCTCATTTGTGTTATATTTAACTCAAATTGAGCGGGATAGAATGTCACATTATGTTCAAAAGCATCTCCCACGCTCCCTTTCCGTGCGGTTTTCTTTATAGTCGGGAGAGTGAATAAATAGAAGCACTCTGTGCTGTGTCCGCCAAGCAAGTCTGCCATATCCAATTCCACATAGTCTCCAATTTTGAAATCTATTACAGCAGGGTGCTTTATGGTTGCAGTAATCTTCCGCTCGCCCATATCCGTTCCTGAATAGTTCGCCTCTCCTATTTCAAATATGACTTTTTGTTGAACGGAATTATCAACTTTGACATTTCTATATACTTTCATACTGCACTGATTTGATATTATTTATAAACTTAATACGATATTTGTATCGGGGTCGTTGACATTAAATTTCACTTTGAATGACACATAATCCCAAGTCCTGCGCTTAAATGTTGGGTCTTCCTCGCACTCGGACAGGACAACAGCCTTTCTCCCTATTTTGGTATATCCGTCATATATCTTTAACCATTTTCCCTCAATCTCTTGTATAAATGAACGGATATTTTCATTAGCATTATGGTCTTTTTCGAGATAGATAAACTCCAACTCTACTGTATATGGTTCATGATAGATTGTATCCGGAATAAATATATCATCACCATCTTCATCTTTCCATGTTTGAGAAATGATATTTTTAGGTTTGGCTCTTATCGTGAATGGACTATGTTTAATCCATAGACCATATTTCGCATGGGTATCAAATGGTTCATTATACTCCAATGATTCAGAGTATGCGCCACTCGTCTTACTGACAGCTATAAGTAATGGTAAGTATTTCATTGCTGCGTTATAGTTTCATTTGTATTAACATTTTCGTTTACAAGTCGTTCAACCTCAAGTTCTTTGTTCTGGATATTTCTATTTGCGGCGACGGCTGCCTCCCTACTCATCATACCCATTTCGACCCACCTTGATATTTCTTCACTATTATCGTCTATACCGAGTTCTGGGTCTTGATATACATGATGAATATCCATCCTATTTATCTCATCCCGTTTCTCAATATATAAGATATTAGATAAAATAGCCTTTATTAAGTTACACTCTCTCTCAAAAGCCTCATCATATATCTCCATGCGGTTAAGGCGTTTTATATAACCGAGTATATTTGCCTTTGATATTGCAGCACCAGATATTGCACCGAGACCTTTCACATTCTTGTATGTAAAATCAGGAGTAAGTGTGCTTAAATAAATACTTTCCTCTAAATTATCCCTTTCTTGTTGCTTGGCTTCGTTTTGATTAGGTACTTCAAGGTATTTGACAACAGAGTCCTTACTATCAACTTGTATAAGTTTTCCTACCTCCTTTGCTCCTGCAAGATTATTTTTAACCTTTTTGTCAAGAATAAGAATAGGATTATCTGTATAGTCTATTATATCAGCAGTCTTACTATCCATTTCCTCAAGACGGTCTATTCGTTCTTCTCCTCCAGCCCAAGCCTTAGGTTGAGAAAAATATATAATCGGTATCTTCCCAACATTGTTCTTTTCTTTTATGATAGTCCAGCCGATATTATCTGCTCCATCTAACGACATCTCACAATGATAAATGGTTTCAGAGGTATATATGTCCCAATGTTTTACATTATTGCCATCTGCTGTTCTTAGATTACAACCCACTGCAAATGATTTCATATCACCATATCGATTAAACAAAGGTCTAATATCATACCCCAAACTTTTAGACAGTATAATTGTCTTTATTTTTCTCTCTCCCTCATCTTTGTAGATAGCATATAATTTAGCGCACTCTGTTTCTGCGCCAGCAAGTCTTTTAATCATTCTATTCTTGCTATCGTAGTGCTGGTCCTTGATAAAGTTAAGAAATAGTTTATATACATCTTTGAGTTCTTCTTGCTCCGATAGACTATTTCTCATCTCCCATTTCAACGGCTGTCCCAACAGAAAAAATAACTCTATTTCGTTGATATAACTTTGTGTGTTTAACGGCAATTTGTGCGTTATATAATCATCTTTCCCCTTAATCTGCTTATCTTTTCTAAACTTGATTTGATGACTCTCCGTCCGATACTCTTTCAATGCACGATTTACGCTAACCGAGTTGTCTTGAAAGAGTTCAAGAGCCTCATCCACCTTGTTGTTCTCTAATAATGTTACAACGGCAGATTTTATGCCTTTCGCATTTTTTGTTAGTGTGTAGTTTTCCATAATTATATTTAGTGTTTAGTATATATATCCATCAATCAATAGTTGGGTTCTAACTTTCTGTACGCCATTGTCTTTATCCTCTTCAAAGTGTGGCTGTAGAGACACTGTGTGTACTGCGATTTCTTTTACAAAGTTTGTTACATTGGCATCTTGTACATCCATGTGGTCTCTTGCCGCCTTTAGCGCATACGATACTGTATCGGGATGTACTCTCAAGGCATCTGCGATATGCCTACGGTTATAACCCATTCTATATAACAAATACACCAGTGCTTCGTATAAAGGGTAAATCATTGGTCTTCCATTTTGTGTTGAGCGACCGACAGAGTCAATAATTTCTTTTGCTTTCATATCTCATATAGTATTAAATTGGGAAACCTAAATCATATTTTGATAGATTTTTGTCTTCATTATCTATCTCGTCTTGCTTAAACTCTGCATATATCACATAACGCAGAGCATCAAGCAGGTGGTTAAACTTATCAATCGGTTTTAATTTTGTTTGATAGATATCATGTCTATCTTTCTTATATACATAATTCCTTAATTCCCTAATCAAATCAGAACTGCTTTCTGTTACATGAATTTTTCTTTGATTGAGCAGCCTTA
>CAVHKB010000154.1:0-6605 GCA_963636305.1 Prevotella sp. P5-108 | reverse complement strand
TTTCTACAGCGAGGCATGAGTTAATGGCTGATAAGTCCGTTTAGACGCTTAATCCCACATAGAAGTACAACTTTTTGGGAAGGAGTACTGGGCGTGATGATACCACCTGTTCCGTCGTCTTGTGTTGTATTTCCGCCAACTTGGTGATATTCATATACTTGTACTTGTACAAGCATAGTAGATAGGTGGAAAGTAAGGAATGAGTCGAACGACAATTTGTAAATATGTCAGTTCGTTAATTTGTGCTTTTTGCTTTGTTTTTTGTCTGCAGTGAAGCGCTTTTGCGTTGTGCATTGTGCTTTGCCTTTTGGCTTGAGTTCTGTATTCTGCACCAAGTACCTCTTTACCACCGCCAGCACCTGCGCCCCCATCTGCTCGTATTTCTTCTGCCCCATGCCCTTCACCGCGAGCAGTTCTTTCTTCGTCTGCGGCAGGGCGTTGCTGATGTCCACCAGGAGTTTCGTCTGCGCAATCAGGTAGGACGCGTCCTCTTTTCCTTGTGCAGCGGCGAGCGTACGGCGCAGCGCAAAAAGGCGTTTGAGCAGCACGGGGTGTTTCGTCTCGGAGGAAGTGTCGGCGTGCTGTTCGCCCTTGGCGGATATATGCACCGTAGGCACCGTAAACGCATGTCTTGCAGCAAAATACACCTCGAGCGAGGGCGTGTCTGCCACCCGTTGCATGACAAACGCTTGCCGCTGCAAGTCCACAAACAGTTCTTCTATCACCTCCTCGTACGCCTTCGCATCGTTCTTGTCGTCGGCATAGACGGGCGATGCCGCAATGTCTTTGCCGAGTTGCTCCATCTTCGGCGCATAGTAGGCAGTGGCAGCCTGCAGACGCTGCGTGAGGAACGCCTCGTCTACCTGCTCAGGCAGGAATATCTGCTGCAGTTGGCGTTGGAAAACCGCCGCCGTCTGCTCCCACCCGTTGAGCGTGGCGGCAATGGCGTTGAGGAACGAGTTGGCGGTCTCTTGGTTGAACGAAGTCGAACTGCTGACCAGGCGTTGCAGACTATCCACCCGCACTATCGCGTCGTGGAAGTCGTATAACCCGCTGAGTATCTGCAGGAAATAAGTGCGCTCGGAGGGTTGCAGCGCATGCTCCGTCGTCGCCAAATCGGGTTGCGAGGCGGTGAATGTCAGCACCTCGCGGGCGTTGGTGAGTGCCGACTCGGGTATCTTCGAGAGCAGCACGATACCCTCCAGCGAGCGGCAGCGGGAGAGGGCTACATAGACTTGCCCCGCAGCGAAAGCGTCTGCCGCGTCTATCACCACATGGTCGAAAGTCAAGCCCTGCGCCTTGTGGATTGTTACCGCCCACGCCAACCGCAACGGGATGTGCGTGAAAGTGCCAACCACCTCGGGTTCGATGGTGTCGGTGTTCGTCTTGGAGGCGTAGTGAATGTTCTCCCAAGTCTCCGTATGCACCGCGAGCCGCTGCGTCTTCCCGTCCGCCTCTTCGCACTCCACCCATATATGCTCATCGTCCACCTCTGCCACCACGCCCAGTTTGCCGTTGTAGTACGCCTTCTCCTGCGACGAATCGGTGCGTATGAACATCACGCGTGCGCCTTTTTTCAGCACCAGCGTCTCGTCCATCGGGTATTGCGACTCGGGGAAAGTGCCTTTCACCGTGGCGTGGAAAGCAAACTCCTTGCCCTCCAACGCCTCCAACTCACGGGTGTTAATCGCATCTACTTTGCGGTTGTGGGTAGAGAGAACAATATGGAAAGGCGCACCCTCTTTGGGTTGATAATCAGGCTGATAGCGACTGTTGAGCAAGTCTAGCGAGGCGGGCTTTAGGCAGTTGTTACGCACCTCGTTGAGCAAGTCGATGAACTGCACATTGCTCTGTCGGAAGACATGATCGAGTTCGATATAGACGGGCGTAATCTCCTGAAACACACGGGCTTGGAAGAAGAACGCCCCCGCGTAATAGGGGCGCAGATAGTTCCATTCGTCCTCGCGGGCGACGGGCGACAACTGATAGAGGTCGCCGATGAAAAGGATTTGCACGCCGCCGAAAGGGATGTTCGCACGGTGTTTGAAATGGCGCAGCACGGCGTCGATAGTGTCGAGCAAGTCCGCCCGCACCATACTCACCTCGTCTATCACCAGCAGTTCCAGGTTCGCCAGCAGGCGTTGTTTGGGGCGGCGCATCTGCATCTCGGCGAAGAGTTTGCGCCGTGCTTGGGGCGTGGGGAGAAAGAGTTGGGGCGGCAGTTGGAAGAGCGAATGGATAGTAACGCCCTCGGCATTGATGGCGGCAACGCCAGTCGGCGCACAGACCATGAGTTGCTTGGGACAGTCGTGCTGCAGCCGACGCAGAAGGGTAGTTTTACCCGTCCCCGCCTTGCCCGTGAGGAAAATGCTGCGGTTGGTATGCAGCACATATTCGTATGCCAAATCGTAAGGAGACATTGCTTTTCGCTTGCGCATTAATCACTGCGTGTTGTTGACTTCGTGTTGTTGACTTTGTGTTCTCTGCAGGTCGCGTCTGCCTTTTCTGCGTAGTTTCCCACTTTCTGATGGGGTAGGCGAGTCTTTGTGGTAATCTGTTTGCAAAGGTACAATTTTCTACGCCAATCGTGCAACCATTCACTTTGCACAGGGTGCATATTTTGTCCTTATACCATTCCCACAATCCTCCCTGTCCTATTGCGGTAAAGTCCATCATATCCCCCAATCACAAAGCCTCAAACACCCTATCTGCATTCTCCCATGTGCTTCGTGCCGTTTATTGCGCTCCTAAGGTTTTCCCTGCAAAAATACTCCCCATTTCGCATCTCTTTGCAGGAAATATAGCACTTCTTCATTATTTTGTTCCTTTGTATCAGGATAAAATTGTACCTTTGCTGCGTAGTTTTGTCGTTCGTCACACATCACGCAATTAAACCGCCAATCAACAACCGTCGATGGGCATTTGCAGAATCTTGGTTCTGCAGACGGAAACGGAACGAACAAAATCGCAAGGACACGCTAACCCGAAAGCAGGGTAGGGTATTCCCTCTGCGAAGAATAGGTTTCCCGATGTAACGGAAGACAGAACGGCAGACGAAATGGTGGGGCTTATCAAGCAATAAGCATATCCTGACATCACTCAAGTGCCACCGTCAACCAACGCTCCCAATGTCGCACTTGCTTGCTAATTCCGCCATACCGCTGAAATACAATGGCTTACTGAATTCGCACGGACTCTGCTAATGCCGTCCTTTCTTTGAGCAACAGTGAAGTCACCTCTGCAATAATAGATAGAAAAAACAGAATATGAATACAACTACCATTCGTTATATCGGCTGCGATGATGCCGATTTGGACCTCTTTGAAAGTCAATACGCTCTGCCTGACGGGATGTGCTACAACAGTTATCTCGTTGCAGGCAAAAAGATTGCCGTAATGGACACCGTCGACCCCCGTAAGACAGAAGAGTGGCTACAGAAGTTGGAGTCCGCCCTCGCTGGCAGACAACCCGACTATCTCGTAGTGCAGCATGTAGAGCCTGACCACAGTGGCTCCGTAAAAGCCTTTCTGGCACACTATCCCGATGCCACCCTTGTTGCTTCGAAAATGGCATTGCCTATGTTGGCACAGTTCGGCGCAGTCGCTGCACACACGCAGGAAGTGAAAGAAGGGGACTGTCTTGACCTCGACGGACTGACGCTCTCCTTCATCGCCGCCCCTATGGTTCACTGGCCCGAAGTGCTAATGACCTACTGCCCCGAAGAGAAAGTACTGTTCTCTGCCGATGGCTTCGGAAAGTTTGGCGTGTACGATGCCGACCCCGATGATTGGGCGTGTGAGGCACGACGCTACTACTTCAACATCTGCGGCAAATATGGACTGCCCGTCTCGAATGTACTGAAAAAAGCAGCCACGCTCGACATTCAGACCATTGCACCCCTGCACGGTCCTGTCCTCGAGGGAGAGAAACTGCACGATGCCATTCGGCTTTACACGATATGGAGCAGTTATCAGCCCGAGACCGACGGTGTATTGGTGGCGTATGCCTCTATCCACGGCAACACAAAGGCGGCTGCACTCTATCTCGCAGAGGTGCTGCGTCAGAAAGGGGCAAAGAAAGTAGCGGTTACGGACCTCAGTCGTGACGATATGGCAGAGGCTATTGAAGATGCGTTCCGTATGAGCCGTATGGTACTATGCTGCTCCACCTACGATGCCGACATATTCCCGCCCATGCACCAGTTTCTTCATAAGTTGCAAATCAAGGCCTACCAGTCACGCACGGTCGGCTTAGTCGAGAACGGCAGTTGGGCTCCGCAGGCTGCGCGTATCATGCGCGGTATGCTCGAACAGATGAAAGGTATCACTGTCGTAGAACCCGTTGTATCCATTCGCAGTAGCATGACCACGAAGAACAAAGCCGAACTCGAGGCTTTGGCAGAAGAGATACTCAAGCACTGACAGACGCTGCCAACTATTCAACATCACCTCAAACGCCCTTGCATTTGAGGTGATATTCTTTTGCCTATGCCGATGCGGAAAAAACAGATAGTCTGTACTTCCCGTAGGCAACCGACACGTCATCTTGCACCTCCCGCTCCGCACAAAAGTTGCATTTCTCTTCGGAACTCAAGACCTCCTCTTCCCTGACGCAATGTTTAATAATTCCTAATGTCACCCAACCTCTCCCAATCCGTATTCTTCACGACAACCCTCCGCTAACCTCACTGTTCACTGCCTCTCCCAAAGGATTTATATAGGATTTATATAGGACGAATATAGGACGAATATAGGAAGAATATACAACGAACATAGAAACCATACGGAATGTGCATTTCCCGAATATATTGCAAATCTTTGACTTTTCAATGGATAATATAATGCGCATTGTCAAATCAAAGCACAAGCAACAGGCTATTTCTTTCCTGTTTCACCCCAATCAACAAGGAGGAACATCGCACCGTGCATCAATCAGCGTCTGTGTCTGCTTGCTTCTACTCGTGTGCCATTTCCCTGAACCGTCGTACCTTCTATGGCACGACATTCATCATATCTCTTTGTCAATAAGGTAGTTATTCCTTTCTTGCGAATTGCGTAATACCAATTCCGCTAAAAAACCAGTCAAGAATAGCATCATACCCAATATCATCGCCAAAATGGACAGATAGAAATAAGGACTGTCCGTCACCAAAATAGCAAGGTGACCTTGTACTATCGCAACAATCTTCTTAACGCCGACCACAATAATCGCGATAAGACCTATCAGGAACATCAGCGAACCGATAAAACCAAAAAAATGCATAGGTTGTTTGCCGAACTTGGTAAGAAACCACAGAGTCATCAAATCAAGATAACCGTTGACAAAGCGGTTCATACCGAACTTGCTCGTACCGTATTCTCTTTTGCGATGTTGCACCACCTTCTCACCGATATGCGTAAAACCTGCCGTCTTGGCAAGATAAGGAATATAGCGATGCATCTCGGAGAATACCTCTATATTCTTCACTACCTCCTTACGGTAGGCTTTTAGACCGCAGTTCATATCGTGCAGATGAATACCTGTAACCTTGCGTGCTGTCGCATTGAACAGTTTAGAGGGCAAGTTCTTTGTCAGTTTGTTGTCATAACGCTTCTTCTTCCAACCGCTGACAAGATCATAATGCTCCTCCGTAATCATCTTGTACAATCCAGGTATCTCGTCCGGCGAATCTTGCAGGTCTGCGTCCATCGTGATAACCACATCGCCCTCTGCACGACGGAAACCGCAATACAGTGCAGCCGACTTGCCATAATTGTGCATAAACTTGATACTATGCACTGCACTGTTCTTCTTCGCCAATTGCTCTATCACTTCCCATGAGTTGTCCGTCGAACCGTCGTCCACATAAATAACCTCGTAAGAATAACCATTCTCACTCATAACACGCTCTATCCATGCCTGCAACTCTGGCAACGATTCAGCCTCATTATACAAAGGTACTACTACTGATATATTCATAATGTCTATTGTTTGCTGCGACGAATGCAAAAACCATATATTAGCCCGAGAATACAACCTAAAAAACAATCCCCTGTAATACTCTGAAATGTGTATTGTATCGGTTGCATCATCTTTTCAAATTCATCGGAAAAGTCAGCAGGTATATCAAAACCAATACCCTCTAATTGTAACATCGTCTGATTGTATAGCGACGACAAATAATCAGGCGAGATAAACTGAAGGAATATAAACTTGACTATACCGGCTACTAAAGCGGCAAAAAACATAAGCAGTATAACATAAGATAACACCTGACTATAGCGTATCTGACCGTCACACTCCTTGTCCCTGTAATTGCAAGTGATTCGATATACGAAATACAAGATAAAAACATCCAACACCCATGTCAACAACGACAATACCAATATGTTGGGTACCGACAGAAAGAAATTAACAATAAAACATAAACCTACAAGCAATCCCCAACGCATCGCGTGTGAAAATGGGCTGACAATACGAGGCTCTTGTTCCGAATTAAAGTTCTCCATATTATATTTCAACAGATAGAATATCTCGTGCAAAGGTAGGAAAAAAAAAGAATATCAAAAAGAGGTATAAAATTCCACCCCACACAATCAGAAATCCCTTGTCACGCAGTCATCTGG
>CAVHKB010000153.1:0-6623 GCA_963636305.1 Prevotella sp. P5-108 | reverse complement strand
TTGTAACTTCGCTCTTAATAACTGTAGAGCCATAGCGTGCTATGGCTCTCAACTCACCTTTGCCAAACAAACATCTTGTTCCCCTCCAAACCACATACCCACCTCTACCAAATAATCCATATTAATTGTTAATTATTAATTGTTAATTAAATCCCTCTCTGCATGTTAATTGTTAATTATTAATTATTAATTATTACACACCCCCTATCAAACAAAAAAATGCCTGCAATCACTTGCAGGCATCCTTTGTTCTACGAACGAACTCCGTTAACGCAATGCTTCACGGGGCATCACTTTCAATTTCTCTACTTTACCAAGGTTAACTTTCTTACCCATCTTGACATTGTTAACCGAATGGCTCGGTTGAACAAAACGGGGTGCAGACTTAACCGTAACGCCGTGGGTGTAATGATATTCTTCCGACGCTTTCTCATAAGGCGTTTTGAATATATACTTGCCTTCTGCCATAGACTCTTCCCAATCAATAGCAATACCATAATAATCGTAGAACCATTCTACTGTAAGGTCATATTCAGTACCTGCAAAATTGCCATTATCATCATAAGTATAACCAATATAACCATCCGTAACGGCTCCATAGTGTAGATATGCATAACTTACGCCATCACCACTTACTTCAGCACTTGTTATATAAGCACCAGGAACACCCTTTTGATATGCTGCCCAGAATGCTTCGCTATCCACCAAAGTTGTATCTTCGAACACTGCACCTACAATAGCAGGGTCAAAACTACCGGCTTGAGCATAGAATTCCTTATCTGCATCGGTCGGGTCACTACTGAATACTGCACCTCTATCGGACAACATATAACCATCATACTGGCTGGATGCATCGCTTACAAAATAGAGTGAAGCATCTGCAAAGATAGCGTAACCCTCACCATACAAAGTCTCACTGTCGAAGCCAAGTGTATCAGGCATAAAGAGAGTAACATTGCATAATTGGATTTTATATGTAGTACCGCTCGCCAAAGTAGTATCTATTATAGGACCAATAGCAACTTTAGTATCGGGGAAGTAGGTAATCGCATCAAAACCAATAAGGTTTTGATAGGTATTTACATTCACTTCACATGTAGCAGTCAAATCATCTACCTTAGCCGTAATAGTTGCCGTGCCAATAGTATCTTTTGCTGTAATAATGCCCTTGCCAATAACCTTTACCACATTTGTATCCGAAGAGGTCCATGTAGCATTAGGCTTTGCATTGCTCGTAGGCTGATACAATAGAGATAACTGTGTCGTATCTCCACAAATCATTGTAAGTTCATTAGGTTTCAAAGAAATTGAGGTGTACTTGTTGTCTTGTGTATCAGGTTTACAACCCACCAACACCACTGCCAATACCATAGCAGCACTAAAAAGAATCTTTTTCATAATCATTTATTTAGTTTATAATTTAACATTGTTCTGTTTAATATCTTGGAGCCTGCTGTAATTCTTCTGTATTGGTGATATAAGGATTATAGCGGGTTTCACTCGAAGGAATACGCCAGTTAAACGCAATAGTCGTATAATCTACAGTACCACCCCTTCTTGTATCCAAATGGTTGTTACCTAAAGTCTGCGTATGAGACAAGCGCTTCACAGTCTGCATACCGCAACCTTCTCCCCACAACTCAACTCGCCAGTTGTAGATAATAGCGTCAAGCAAAGCATCTGCAGTAACCAGAGTTGACTTGTAGTCGTTATACAGTTCCTCTGCATCTGCGTCTTCAATCAAACGCTCCGACATAATAGCATCAAGATACGATAACGATGCAGTCAAGTCAGGAGTAGTCTGTTTAAGAGCAGCCTCCGCTGCAATCAGATAGACGAACTCTATACGCATAAACACATTGTCGTTAAGCCAATTTCTGTCCAACAAATTCAGATTATACACATCTTTAGTCGCAACATTATAAAACTTACCCTCTGGTGCATAACTCCTGCTCTTGTTAAACCAGTTCACTCGTCCGTCCCAGCCCTTTGCTTCTATCAACGAATACAGAGCATCGTCACAACCTTTAATATCACCTGCTGCTGCATACGAGTAAGTATGCACATCGCACTGACCAAAGAACGATGCCAAAGATGTACTTGTTTCAGCAATTACATTCTGTCCCCACATCCACGACGATTCTGACACATCAGTAAAGCCTGTAGTGAGCAATTTTTCGTTAGGCAAAATAGTAAAGTTGTTGCCATCTATCACCGTTTTGGCAAGTTGGTATGCCTTACGATACGAGGCGGTATCTTCCATGTTGATATAAGCATAAGCCAATGTTGCACGAGCAACATCCGCATTCATCTCCAACTTCGATTGACGGTCGGCACCTGCTTTGTTATAGGCATCCATATAGTCGATACCTGTAAGGAGGTCTTCTTCTATACGGGCATACACAGCAGCAGCAGTAGCACGAGGTGCGCCCAACAAATCTTGATTGGAGAACTCTGCTTCCGTGTAGATAGGTATAGTAAGTTCTGTTTCAAAGTCAATCACATCTGACGGCGACGCAAAATAACGCATCAAGCCAGCATACGCCCAGCCTCGCATAGCGTACATCTCACCATAGAGGAAGCCGTTTGTAACGTTGCTGCTCGATTCTACAGGCAATGCAGGTGCCTTCGGCTCACCACCATCGCCCTCTACTTTTTCAATAGAGGTAATAACCGTATTGCACAGTCTGATGATACGATAATAATAGTACCAAGTACTAGATGCGCGGTACGCATAAGAAAGCCCCCTGTCATCTGTAGAGAACCAACCATAGTTCTCCGATTTCATAGCCATGTCACCACTTGTAAGGTCACTGTACATATCGAGCGAGCGTTGTCCGAAACTATCGTGGTCACTGTACTCATAAAGTACAGAATAGACTGCACGTGCGGAACCCTCTATATTATCATCAAGTCTGTCATACTGGTCTTCAAGTATTGTGCCATTCTGAGGTTCCTGGCTCAAAAAACTATCGGCACAAGAGGTCAGCAACAAGGCAAGACCTACCATATATGCTATATTATTCCATTTCATAATCTCTTCGTTTTAATCGTTTTCCAATATAATTCTCTTCATGCTTAGAAAGTAAACCGAACACCGCCCATAATAGTTGACAAAGGTGTATATTGGTGCGTGCTTGATGAACCATCGGCACTTACCATAGGGTTGTAGCCTCGTCTTGCGGTAGCGATACAAAGGTTGTCGCCTGCTACCCACAACTGCAGACTTTCCAATTTGATTTTTTCAATCAACTTTTTAGGGAAGCGGTAGCCAAGACTGACATTGTTGAGAGAAAGGTAGGAGTTGCTTGTAAGGAAGCGGTCAGAATACATCGCCGCATAGGTGTCGTTGTCGTTATCTAACTTCGGGTATATACCTCCGCCCCATTCAGTCCAGGCTTTCTTCATATCGACATGCCAATTATATTTGCCCACCTTACCAGGAGTCATAAGCGTTTGATAGACATTGTCATATCCCCAGCCGCCAATACCATAGGAGCAGGAAGCCGATAGTGTTACGCCATATACTTCGAGGTCAAATCCAAAGCCGCCACTCAAATCGGGGATACCTGATTTGATTTTACCGTGTTTATCGGTCACATAAAGACTTGTGGCGTACTGTGCTTCTTTTCCGCTGACTGTTACCTTTTGGATATCAGCATCGGGGTTTTTAAGTGTGTACTCGTGTAGTGAGGCGATATAGTTAGCACCTGTAGCGATAGTAGCCTCTTGGAAATCTGCAGCATTGGGATCAAATTCGCCTTTGCTTGCATCGTAGTAAACATCATAGAGGGCATTACCATTATCGTCGATGCCTGCATAGTGAGGCATATAATTGTCGTAGATGGAGTGTCCGACACTCATACCACCACTCATTACCATTCGTTCTACGGAGCCGTCAGCATTTACCTTATCGATAGGCATTTCGAGCATTTTGTTGGCATAGTGTGAACCATTGAGGCGGATATCCAGTTTGACATTACGAGTATCGACCGCGTGTACATTGAACTGGAACTCTACACCTTGGTTTGCCATTTTAGCATCGTTGGTATAGTAGCCTGCGTAACCTAATGATGTCGCTACATATCTACTGAAAATCATATTGTCGGTTTTCTTATAGAAGTAATCGATTTCAGCAGTCAAGTATTTGGATATGTCGAATTCAAGTCCGACATCGACCATTTGTGCGCGTTCCCAAGTAAGGTTAGGCGTTCCACGGAAGCCCCAGAGATAGCCTGCGGTGTTGTCGACATTGATGATAGAATACTGGTCGCTATAGAGATAGTCGCCTATATCTTGATTACCGAGTACGCCCCAACTGAGTCGCAATTTACCGTTCTTGATGGCATCGATGTCCTGCATAAACGATTCGTTGGTGAAATTCCAAGCCGCCCCTACTGATCCGAAGTGTCCCCAGCGGTGTCCCTTAGCAAATTTGCTCGAACCATCGGCACGGTAGTTAGCGGTGAGCATATAGCGTTCGTCGTAGCCGTAACTTACTGTGGCAAGATAGCTCTCGAGCGTTGCTGCTTGTGAGCCGCCAGAAATACCGTTCATGATGATAGCATTGTTGAGTTCGGGTACATTGTTATCAGCAACACCCTTCTGTGCGCCATAGAGATAGTTTACAGTATAGTAGTTTGTTTCGTGACCCGCCAAAGCACGGATGGAGTGTTCTCCAAAGGTGTTGTTATACTCAAGCAGTTCGTTTGCTGTGACGCTCAAGTAGTTGTATTGTGTGGTAGAGATATACCCCATACCTGCGCCGTCGCCATAATACTTGTTGGTCAGATCATTTTGGCGTGCGCCTAAGTATTGCGCCCCTACATTGACTGTGAATTTAAGTCCTTTGTAGAGTTTGAATTCCAACGAGCCTGTAGTAGAGACTTGATGTTGTTTTGTTTGCTTTTTGTCGAGGCTCAAAGCACCTGCGGGGTTAATACCCAGTCCGAAAGCACGGTTAGTGGACGAGCCATCGACAGCGGTTGCATAGTCGTAGGCATATCCCGAATGGTAGGGGCTTGTAGCGAGCGAGCCATCTGCATTACGCAAATAAACAGGGTAGATAGGCGGAATAACATTGACATAATAGAAACCATTGTTCATTGTTACGCCGCTCCCAGAACTTGTCTCCTGTGTAGGATTGTTCATCTCGGAATAGGCATAGGCGATATTGAGTTTGCCCTTTAACCATTTTTTTGCTTCGTGTTCGATGTTGGAACGGACAGAGAAGCGGTTATAGTCGGACGACCTATAGTATCCTTCGTCTTTCAGATAGCCGAAAGAAGTATAGTAGTTTGTTTTTTCGTTACCTCCTCTAATTTTAACAGAGGCTTCTGCTTTTTGTCCCACACGAAATATGGCGTCTTTCCATGACTCCAGGTTAGTATAACCTGCTCTGCGAGTCAGTTCCTGGGAGAATGTAGGATTGACCGATCCATCGGCTGCATAAGGTTCGATGAGCAGGTTACCAGGAGCCGCAGTACTTGAACCGTCCAACGACCAAAGGTTGTAGTAAGCGGGGATACCGTTATCACCGACCAAGTTGTTGTTAGCATAGGTGACAGCACCTTTCTCGTTACCACCATTAGCGCGGTTATTGTTATAGAGTCCCGTCCAACCCAAGACCATATATTCTTCGGGTGTTGATATAACATCGTAGAGCGGGAGCAGGTGCATATTTGCTCCGTACTTGACATCAACATCGATTTTTGCCTGGTCGCCGGACGTACCTTTCTTGGTGGTGATCAGTACGACACCGTTTGCACCACGCGAGCCGTATAGAGAAGTGGCGGTAGCATCTTTGAGGATAGTAGTAGAAGCGATGTCGCCTGGGTCGATAGCGGAAATATCACCGTCGTAAGGAATACCGTCGACAACATAGAGTGGAGTGGAAGAAGCGTTGATAGAGCCTAAACCACGGATACGGATTGTAGCGTTGCTGCCCGGTTGTCCGGATGTATTGATTACCTGCACACCTGCAACTTCTCCTGCGAGTGCTTTGGAGATTTCAGAGGGGTTTTTCTTTTCTATATTCTCGGCATTTACTGCTTGTGCTGAACCTGCAAAACTTCCTTTAGGTGTATTGCCATAGGCAACAGCGATGACTTCTTGGAGCATTTCGGTTGATTCGTGCATCACGATACGCATATTTGCGCGAATGGGTACCTCTTGGGTTCTCATACCCATGTATGAGACAGTAAGTGTTTTTGCTGATTCGGGTACTGTCAGTTCAAAATTTCCATCATAGTCGGATATAGTTCCCGAAGTTGAGCCTGTGACGAGGATGCTTGCCCCAATGACAGGTTCTCCTTTTTCGTCTACGACAATACCACTGACCTGTTGACGTTGAGCGAAAATAGTCAAACTCAAAGCACAAAGAGTGATTAATGTAAACAATTTCTTCATAAAACCAAATTTTATTAACTCTTATTTCGTTGTTATTTCGTTGTTTTCGAGTTGCAGTTAGCCAAAATAAAGGAAACTGGTTGCAAAAATAGAATATGTTTTTTTTAATTGCAAGCATTTAGAAAGAAAAATGCGTTTTTTTATTGCAAAATGTTGTTTTTTTATGGATAGAGGCTTCGTGGTGTTTGCGTGGTGGGATAAGTTTTTGTAGAAAT
>CAVHKB010000152.1:0-6651 GCA_963636305.1 Prevotella sp. P5-108 | reverse complement strand
AAGGTTTGAGGGCAATATGATTCTTTTGCGTAAAATAGTCGTCAATGCCATTGGGGATATACTGCAGTTTCGGAGATCGGATGCCATAGCGTGTCTGGCAGTAGTTTACGGCTTTTCGGGTTTCTGCGGATACAATATCCACGATATGCCGCAAGTAGAGTTTATACACCCAGTTCCTTATCCCGTTGATTTTGTCACTTTCCCGTTGTATCATAGCATTGGCATCCATATCCAATTTCACATACAGTATTCCGTGCGGATTGCGTAGTTTATACAGTGTGCCATACAGAATAGAGTACTTGAGATAGTATAGATTTAAGACATCAATCCGCCTTGCGTTTTTCCATAAATACTTAAAGAAAGACCTGCTCCGCCATATCATAGAGCGTCGCTCACGGACATCATATTCTACTGTGTCAATTTGCAGAGGACGGAACGCTTCCCGTACTTCTTGGGGAATAGCCTCTTGTTTCAGAAAAGAAACAAATTTCGCCTGATACCCCAATTGGGTCATACAGTAGGGTATCATGCCATTGTCTTTGTAGAGAGACGCCAAGTAGCCTCCACGCAGAGTAATAAATAGGGTTACGAATGTTTTCATTTTCTACTTGTTGATATTGTAATTAAATTGTATTGCCGCATAAACAGATAGGTGTGTTATTCTATCATAGAAAGAACATGTCGCACGACTTGTTCACAATGCGTTTTGTCGTGTTCCTTTCCGCAAAAACGCTCTATCTCTTCATTAGACGGGTCATAATAACCGTGTGTTGCAAGACAATGCATTAACTCTTGCCAAGTGTAAACCCGCTTGGCTTCCATAAGTTTGTAGTCGAAATAGAAAGGACGCGATTTCGTAATATAATCTTGTTCATCAAACGGAAACAAGATAATGGGTTTACGCAGGTAAAGGAAGTCGAAATAGATACTGGAATAGTCAGTAATCAATATATCTGCATCGCGGACAAATGTATAGAGGTCGTCGTAATCATTATCGGAAAGTGTAATGAAGCGTTTCGACAGACTTTCTTCCTGTACATCGCTGTCATAGAAGTGTCCTTTGTATAGGAATACGATATTCTGCTGTTCCAACAGTGCGTTGAAATCTGTCGCGCAAAACCCTGCTTTGGTAAACGGATTGAAGTGATGTTCTGCATCACGATGTGTCGGCATATACAATACTTTCAGCGGGCGGTTGAACTGCTTGTCCCACGATTGTATCAGTTTTTCGTGCGTAGCAGAACGGAATTTGTCAATACGCGGAAGCCCTGTTTCCCATACATCAGATGAAGATATTTCAAATGCAGATTGCAGAAACGGGGTAAAGAAAGGTGCACTGCTGAGTGTGGGACCCTGCAGAAACTCCCACGGCACAAGACACCGTCGGCAGGTAGTCTTAAAGCGCTTGAACAGAGTGTTCTTGCGTATAAATAATTGGGCGTCATTCCCAATTTGTTTGAGCGGCATACCGTGCCATAAATTGATATAGTGAATGCCGTTCATATAATGCGGAGAGGCATCATCGGCACCTTTGGTGGCAAAAAAGAATCCTGCTCTTTTTTGTATCCGTTTCCCTTCTGCCGTTTCGCAAAGAACTACAGGTAATCCTCGGTCATTCAGTTGCTGTACAATGGCTGGACTATGTGTCATCCAAACTGCCTTGATACGGGGACAATGGGCAATTACATACTCGTACAAGGCGCGTGCGTTGTCGGAATAGCGTACTCCGTCCCACGCCCCGAATGTCCACAAATACGGGTCGCGCTTGTGCAGGCGTTGCATCCACCAGCAGGGCAAAAAGAGTAATCCACGGAACGCATGGATTATGTCAGCACTTGTTTGTTTAATCGTTTTCATTTGTAGTTGTATCCTCCGCTGACTTCGATGACGGCACCGTTGACAAACGGATTATGTATCAGGAATAGTGCCGTATCGGCAATTTCCTCAATGGTCGCAAAACGGTGTATCGCCGTTTTTGCACAGATGCGCTCGCGTATCTCTTGCGGTTTGCTCTTCTGCCAATCGGTTTCCACAAAGCCAGGGGCAATGACATTTACCGTTGTACCCGTACCCTCGAAGTCTTTCACGAGGTTCTTTGCCATAGCATGCAGAGCGGCTTTGGTAACGGCATACGGCAGCGAAGTGGCGTGTGGTTCTATTGCCATCATCGAGCCGATAAAGATAAGGCGTGAGTCGGGCTGTATCTGCTGCCACAAGTCGCGCAGCAAGAAGAAATGGCTGTTTACATTCACTTGCATCATCCTGTGCCAGTCCTCGTCGGTCAGGTCGGGTGTACTCTTGCGCACCGTAGTACCGGCGTTGCAGACGATACAATGTATAGGTGTACCCGCCAAACTTTGCGTGAACGAATGCAGTGCCTCTTGGTCTGCTTGATTGACTTGTCGAACAGAAAAAGAAGTGCTTATGGGAGTGAGTTCCCGCTCGGCGGCTTGTGCCGCTGCTTGGTCGTTGGCATAGGTCAGATAGACAAAATATCCCCCTCGGAGCAAGGCTTTGACAATGCCCAATCCGATACCCTTTGTACCGCCTGTTACGATTGCATTCTTCATCTTACGACGTCGGGATTGGGCTGGTTGTCAATACGGTTGATAGTGTCCTTATAGCGGTCGAGAATGCTCTGCTTGATACTCGTCGTTGAGGCACCTTCCCCGCGCGGGAAATAGAACACGGTAACCCCAATGGCTTTCAGGTAATCGTACTTACCAACCCAATCATCTCCGACAACAAACACATCGATATTGAGTTTCTTGACTATCTCGGTATGGTCAAGCGTGTGCTGCGGGATAACTATATCGGGGTATTTGAGGGCTTTGATAATCGCCAACCGTTCCTCGAAAGGAATAATGGGCGGCTTCTTGTAACTGGCAACCAACTCGTCGGTCGATACACCGACTATCAGCGTGTCGCCTAAGCCATGGGCATATTCAATCATTTTCAGGTGATTGGAATGGAACATATCGAATGTCCCGCTCGTATAAACAACTATCTTTCCGTTGTACATAGGTGTTGGAGTTATTCTGTTATTCGATTCGGGACGCAATGCGTCCCGAATTGGGATGTTGTAAGTCTTCCCTATAGGTTATTTTGCAGTTGGAGGGGGAGCCGAGGACGATGTGAATTGGGACGGAGGGCAGGTAGCGGTGGACGATACCGCAGTCGTCGGTGGCTTGCAAGTGCGTGTCCTGCAGGGCGAGGCGGTAGGCAGTGGAGATGGTGGATAGGCGGAACGCCTGCGGGGTCTGGGCGCACATAAGCGTTGTGCGTTGGGGAATGTCTTGTACTACTGGGTCTGCGGTTGTGTCCTGCTCTTGCGGTGTTATTGTGTACATCGTATCGGTGGCGGGGATGGCGACTGTAACTGCTTCGTGCTGCTCCAATGCACGGCAGACATTCTCGATGATTTGCTTGCTAACAAAGGGACGGGCGGCATCGTGGAGTAGGATATTGATTCGCGACGGGGCTACTTCTAGACTTATATTCTCCTGTGTAATGTCTGTTTGGAAACTATTATTCTCCTGTGCAGCGACTGTCTTTATCGAGGTGCGGCGTTCTATCTCCCGTATCGCATTCACGCTCGACTCCCAACGCTCACTGCCGCCTGCGATAACAAATGCCACTTTCCGCCAGCCGTTGCGGCGCACCATCTCTTCCGCCTCGGCGAGGTAGTCCTTGTGCATAACAATCCCTATCTCGTCTATACACTGCGCCTGCTCGAAGACCGCCACCGAGTGTTCCAACACGCTTCGCCCGTCTGCCAAGGGCAGTAACTGCTTCGGCGTGTTGCCTCCAACGCGTGTTCCCATGCCACCTGCTAGTATAACAGCGATATTCTTCATCTTGCTTTCAGCGTTTGATATACCATTAATCCTTTGACCGTCAGCAGGTATTTTTGGCGTGGATGTTTGGGCGATTCGGGATACAGCAAGCGCACATAACCGGACAGAACTGCGGGCATCAGACTGTATTCCTCAAAGTTAGATCTGTCTTTCAGCCCGACAAGTTTCATAATTTCCCGTTTGGACAACTGCTGTTCGCCTATTGCCACCACCAATCGCTGTACGGGTTCGGTCATTGTACGGGTGAAAACGCCTGTACTTGCAGGGGTACTTGCGGGGGTGCTTGCAGGGGTCTGCTGCAATTCTGCCGGCGGATTGATGAGCAGGTAACGGTTCTTGAGTTCGTTCCGCTCGCCCAAAAGCAGGTTACGGAAGAACCGTTCAAGATATTGGTAGTCGTAGTCTGTTCCGTTCGCGGCATTCTTGTAATTCGCACGCACCAAAGCATTGCGGAAATACCATGAGTGTTCTGCGAACAGGCTGTTGTCTATATCAAATCCGATGGAACGCAAATAGAGGATGGTGAACACGGCAGTCGTTCTCGTGTTGCCCTCGCCAAAAGCATGTATTTGCCACAATCCCGCCACAAAACGGGCAATGTGCGCAATCATATCCGACTGCGACAGTCCTTTGTAACTGAACGCCCTTTCCCGCTCGATGTCGTATTCTATCGCCGGGCGGATATCCGTGTAGTTCAGGTAACTGACCGTACCGCCCCGCAACACCCATTCCGGTTTGGTGATATTGTAATCACGGATACGCCCTGCAAATTTATATACACCGCTGAACAAATGCCTGTGTATGGACAGATAGCCCTGCAGGGTAAAACCTACCGTATTGCTTGCTATCAGTTCCGCGATTTTTGCGGCTACCGAATCCGCCTCGAACTGATTGTCTTCGTCTGTGGAGCGGGTGGTTTTCGACTGATAGTAGGTATGCACAAGGCGCTGGGCTTCCCGGATGTCTATCTCACCCTCAATATGGCGTTTTGCCGTACTGTGCAAGTATGCCGACGGTTTCAGCCCGTCCACATCTTGCAGACCGATAGCCACCGCCCACGCCTCTGCTTTCTCGCGCTGCGATGGCTCACCATACCGTATGTAATCGTCAAAAGCACTCATCAACACATCGTCCTGCAGTCATCCGTACAGGTCCAAAAGTCCTCACTGTTTCTCCTTCGCCTCCTCCGTGAATGCGTTCCAGCCCTGCGCCCGAAGTGCCAACTCTTCACCGTTGCGCCCAATAAGGTTCGTGCCGTACTCGGGTTTGGTGATATGACCTATGATATACAAATCCTCTATAGGCACCAGTTTCTCATAGTCGTTAATATCGCAAGTAAACAGCAATTCATAGTCCTCTCCGCCGTTAAGCGCACAAGTCACGATGTTCAGATTCATCTCCTCCGCAAGTACTGCCGCCTGATAATCAATCGGCAACTTGTCCTCATAGACCGCGCAACCGACACCCGACTGCTTACATATATGCAACAGTTCCGACGACAACCCGTCCGACACGTCCATCATCGCCGTAGGCTTGATTTCGGCTTTGCGCAAGGCGGCTATAATATCTCTCCGTGCTTCAGGTTTCAGTTGCCGTTCAAGCAGGTACTCCTTCCCCTCAAAAGCAGGTGTCGCTTGAGCATTATCCGCCATCACAAGGCGTTCCCTCTCCAACAGTTGCAAACCCATATAGGCAGTGCCAAGATTACCGGACACACAAATCAGGTCGTTCAGTTTGGCTCCATTACGATACACAATGTCCTCCGCTTTGGCTGTACCCAAACAGGTAACAGAGATGGTCAAACCCGTCATCGAAGCACAAGTGTCACCACCCACCAAATCCACACCGTAACGCTCACAAGCCAAACGAATCCCGCCAAACAGTTCGTCCATATCCTCTACCGAGAAACGCCTGCTTATACCCACCGAAACTATCAATTGGGTAGGAGTACCGTTCATCGCATATATATCGGAGAAATTCACTACGGCTGCCTTGTAACCGAGATGCTTAAGAGGAACATACTCCAAATTAAAATGAATGCCCTCAAGCAGCATATCACTCGTCGCAAGACAACGCTCCGTTCCGTAATCCATAACGGCGGCATCGTCGCCTACGCCATTCTTCGTCGAGGCCTGTTTCGGTACGATGTCCTTTGTCAGTCGGCGGATAAGTCCGAACTCACCTAATGTGGAAATTTCTGTGCGTGCCATATCTAACTTGTTCTTGCTTGCAAAGTTAGACAAAATAATATACTTTTCCAAATATATTGTCACCTATACTGCAATCTTGTTGTTAATCAGATATTTAATACTCCATTTCGAACACTTTTCGGCAAGGTATCGAGTGGATATTTTGAAAAAAGATGATTCTATGCTTGTAGGAATGAAAATAAAGTCATACCTTTGCAGCCGCTATTGAAAAACCATAGCATCTTGGTGCCATAGCTCAGTTGGTAGAGCAAAGGACTGAAAATCCTTGTGTCACTGGTTCGATTCCCGTTGGCACCACCGATAAACAGAACACAGAACGGCAGGCTGTCTGAATGTATCAGACAGCCTGTTTCTTGTCTAACAGCCCCCTCGCAAATCCTCTAATCTCCCCAAACAAGTCCGTTCATTCTTAACTATTCATCGCTCCCCCACCCGTCCTCTGTAACTTCCCCTATGCCCACCATAAAGCCATAGCGTGCTATGGTTCTCTGCGTGACTTCCTGCGAGGTAATATAAACGACCATACCGCGCATATTAATTGTTAATTATTAATTGTTAATTGAATGTATTCCCCAGAAATCCAG
>CAVHKB010000151.1:0-6687 GCA_963636305.1 Prevotella sp. P5-108 | reverse complement strand
AAATGGGGGAGGGTGGGGAGGGGGTAGCGAGGGGGGAGGGAAGGGGAATTGTGGTGGGATTGTGTGGGGATGGAGGTGGGATTTTGGGGAGGGGGATTATTATTCATTGTGTGGGGTTATTGATATTCAGATAATAATTGTATCTTTGCAGCATTATTATTGTCCGCAGTCAGTGTGGCGGGCAAGAAAAAGGAACAAAACAAGACAAAGAAACGATGACAAAGCGATATGATGTGCTTATTATCGGCGGCGGAGTAGCCGGTATGAGTTTCGCATTGAAGATGGCCAAAGCAGGCAAGTACAAGATAGCCTTGTGTTGCAAGACTACCTTAGACGAAGCCAATACGACGAAGGCACAGGGTGGTATAGCCTCTGTGACGAACCTGTTGGTGGATGATTTCGAGAAACATATCCACGACACAATGGTTGCGGGTGACTGGATTAGCGACCCTGCAGCCGTAGAACAGGTAGTGCGCAATGCTCCCCAACAGATAGCGGAGTTGGTTGCATGGGGAGTGAATTTTGACAAGCAGCAGGACGGCAGTTACGACCTTCATAGGGAGGGCGGTCACAGTGAGTTCAGGATTCTTCATCATGCCGATGATACGGGCGCAGAGATACAACGGGGTTTGATGCAAGCAGTGCGTCAGCATCCTGATATAGAGGTACTGGAGAACCACTTTGCAGTGGAGATTATTACCCAGCATCACTTGGGTGTCCGTGTGACCCGCCGTACACCAGACATAGAGTGTTACGGTGCCTATATACTGAATCCGCAGACGGGTAAGATTGATACTTATCTGAGTAAGATAACGCTAATGGCGACCGGCGGTACAGGTGCGGTGTATGCGACAACGACCAATCCGAATATAGCCACAGGTGACGGTATTGCGATGGTATATCGTGCGAAAGGTCAAGTGAAAGATATGGAGTTTGTACAGTTCCACCCTACTGCGTTGTTTCACCCGGGAGAGACACATCCAGCCTATTTGATTACAGAAGCGATGCGTGGTTATGGAGGTATATTGCGTTTGCCTAACGGCGAGGAGTTTATGCAGAAGTATGACGAGCGTTTGTCGTTGGCACCTCGTGATATAGTAGCGAGGGCGATAGACAATGAGATGAAGATACATGCGTTGGACCATGTATGTTTGGATGTAACACATAAAGACGCAGAAGAGACGAAGCATCATTTTCCGAATATCTATGCGAAGTGTCTGAGTATAGGGATAGATATTACGAAGCAATATATTCCTGTTGCACCTTGTGCGCATTATATGTGCGGCGGTATAAAAGTTAACTTGGATGCGCAATCGTCGATAAACCGTTTGTATGCGGTAGGAGAATGTTCTTGTACGGGATTGCATGGCGGGAATCGTTTGGCAAGCAATTCACTGATAGAGGCGGTTGTATATGCAGATGCCGCAGCACGCCACGCGATGAGTGTGATAGACACTTATGATTTCAACGAGCGTGTGCCTGAATGGAACGACGAGGGAACGATGACGAATGAAGAGCAGGTGCTTATCAATCAGGACGTGAAAGAGGTGGGGCAGATAATGAGTACCTACGTGGGAATTGTCCGAAGCGATTTGCGTCTGCACCGAGCATGGGAGAGGTTGGACTTGTTATACGAAGAGACAGAAGCACTCTTCAAGCGTGTTCGCCCGACGAAAGATATATGCGAACTGCGGAATATGATCAATGTGGGTTATCTGATTACCCGTCAAGCCTTAGAGCGTAAAGAGAGCAGGGGACTGCATTATACGATAGATTATCCGAAGAACCCTAACAATAACAGACAGGAAGTTTGGTGAAAACAGTATATCAGAGAATAGTATTGTGTATGGTTGCTTTGGTTGTTTGCCATGCGACCTACAGCGAACCTACCTTGGCCTTTCCTACGGCGGAGGGTTTTGGTCGTTATGCCATAGGCGGTAGGGGCGGGAAAGTTGTTACCGTGAGTTCATTAGCGGACTACAGTTCTGCGGAGGAGCCGATTGAGGGTACTCTCCGTTGGGCGTTGGAGCAATATGTCCACAAGGAGGTCAGAGCGCGTCATTTTGTCAGCAGCACGGGTGCAGATTCAATTGTGGAAAGTGAGGTGACTGTTTATGAACCGTTGACTATAGTGTTTAATGTAGCGGGTAATATCTGTTTGAAAGAAGACTTGAAAGTGAAGCGTGACTACCTTACCATAGCAGGGCAGTCGGCACCTGGTGACGGTGTATGTATAACGGGACACAGTATGCTTTTTAACGGTGCTACAGGCGGGGAGTTATGGTATTGGGGTCCGAGAAGAAAGCATTTGATAGTGCGGTATATGCGTTTTCGTCCGTCGACACCTACAGCAGACAATGTTTTTATAACTTACGGGACAGATGTGGAGAATTATGAGCATGTGATCTTGGACCATTGTACGATGAGTTGGGCAAACGAGGAGTGTTTAGCCATTTATGACAACAAGTACACTACCGTACAATGGTGTATGGTGGCAGAAGGGTTGTACAGTGCTTGCCACCCTAAAGGGACTCGCTCGTACTGTGGTGTGTGGGGTGGACAATTTGCGACATACCATCATAATTTAGTGGCACATAATAACAGCAGGAATATACGGTTTAACGGTGCTCGTGCGCACGACACAATAGCGGTAGTTGAATATCGGAACAATGTAGTATATAATTGGGGTACAAACAATTCGGGGTATGGATTAGAGGTTGAGATAGAAGCGAGCGGTGTGCGCAATGAGTTGAATATGTTCAATAACTACTACAAACATGGTCCTGCCTCAGGTAATACGAGCAGCAAAGCATCGCCTACGAACAAAGTGAACAGGTTGGTTCGAATAGACCAGAGCAAGAGTAGCGTGGAGGCAGGTTATTTGTCGCATCATTTTATAGAGGGGAATTATTTGACCTATTATCCTGCTGTGACGGAAGATAATTGGTTTTGCGGGGTACAATATACGGCATATTCTGATACGGCCGTGGCAAAGTCGTTGTTCCGTTCTGTGAGTTTGTCGCCAGAGATAGATATACAACTTGATACGATGGAGAGTGCAGAGGTGGCATATAGTCGTGTGTTGGAAGATGTAGGTGCGAATGTACCTGTGCGTGATATGCAAGACAGGCGTATTGTAGAAGAGACGAATAGTGCTACTGCTTTGGGCATTGGTAAATTGGGTAAGGGAGGTATAATAGACGACCCTTTGAGCGTAGGTGGATGGCCAGTGTTGGAGGGTGTGCCATATATTGACAGTGACTTGGACGGTATTCCAGATATATGGGAAAATACGCACGGTTTAGATGCGAATAACCCTAATGACGGGAGTATCATTACAGAGAGCGGTTATTCTAATTTGGAGATATATTTGAACAGTATAGAGCCTCAGCCGACTTCTGTTCGTGCGTCGGAGGTGGAAGACAGACCTGTTTATAAAAGAATGATTGATGGGGAGTTGTATATCTTTTATGATAACAAAGTGGTTAATGTATCGGGGGTTGAATTGACCAAGAGCCGTTAGTTGTTCACTATTGAGTTACAGATTTATCATAAAAAGGCTGTCTGATATGCTCAGACGGTCTTTTTGTTGGTTGATAAGGGTTGGCGGATGGGTTGACTATAGCGAGAGGGATAGGCTTAAAAATACCCATTTTTAGTTATTGGTGGTTTGCGTAAGCAGGCGTAATTTTGCATTGATAAAAAACAAGTATTATGGAGGAGAAGGCTCTTACATTAGCGGATTTGCAGACAGACGAGCGTGGAATGATTTTGAAAGTACACGGTCACGGTGGTTTTAGGCACCGCATATTAGAATTGGGTTTTGTTAAAGGGGAGGTGGTTCGTGTGATAAAGAATGCTCCGTTGTTGGACCCAGTAGAGTATGAGGTTATGGGTACGCATGTCAGTTTAAGGCGTGCCGAGGCTCGTAATATAGAGGTTGTATCGATGTCGGAAGAAGCACACCCTGACAATGATTTCTATGGTACGATAGAAGAGCATGTCCGTGCTGAAGTGGAGAAATTATCGAAGAATATCACTGTTGCGTTGGTAGGTAATCCGAACTGCGGGAAAACAAGTTTCTTTAATTATGCTACGGGCTTGCGAGAGAAAGTAGGTAACTATAGTGGCGTTACAGTAGATTCGAAGATAGGTACTTTTCACCATTGCGGTTATACCATCAATTTGGTTGATTTGCCTGGGACATATTCGTTGACGGAGTATTCACCGGACGAGTTATATGTCCGTGACTTTTTAGATAACCAGCCGGTAGATTTGGTATTGAACATAGTTAACTCGGGCAATTTAGAGCGTAATTTGTTTTTGACGACCCAACTTATTGACAGGAACCTTCCACTGGTGATGGCCCTGAATATGTATGACGAGTTACAAAAGACGGGGGACCGATTGGATTATGAGTCATTAGAGAAGATGTTAGGCTTTCCGATTGTACCTGTTATTGCCCGTACAGGTTGGGGGATAGATGATGTATTGGAGGCGATAGTACAAGTGTATGAGGGTCGGTCGAAGGTACAAAAACATATTCATATTAATTATGGGACAGAGGTAGAAGGTGCTATAGCGGAAATAAAGCAACTCCTTAATCAGAATGAGGATATAAAAGACTTGTACCATAATCGTTATGTTGCTCTCAAGTTGATAGAGAATGACAGAACGACGACAGAAGAGTTTAAGAAACTGCCTAACGGTGATGCACTTATCTCGACGGCGAAGCGTTATCGTGAGCAGTTTGAAAAGGAGTCGGGAGAAGATATATCGTCGTATATATCGGATTTGAAATTCGGTTTCATACGCGGCGCATTGAGCGAGACATTGACTCACAACAAGCAAGATGAGAACAGGTCGTTAGGTTATGCGTTAGATAAAGTACTCACGAATAAATGGTTGGGTTTTCCTATTTTGTTTCTGTTTCTATTCTTGATGTTTGAAGCGACGTTCGTGTTAGGTGCGTACCCGCAACATTGGATAGAGTTGGGTATAAACCTGTTATCGGATTGGGTGAGAGATACATTTCCTGCGGGTGTACTGACCGACCTTGTTGTAGATGGTGTGATAGCAGGTATCGGCGCAGTATTGGCGTTTGTGCCACAGATACTTATCTTGTTTATATTTATCTCGGTATTGGAAGATACGGGTTATATGGCTCGCGCGGCATTTATTATGGATAAGTTAATGCACCGTATCGGTGTTCACGGTAAGTCGTTTATTCCGTATATCATTGGTTTTGGTTGCTCTGTTCCTGCGGTGTTGGCATCTCGCACATTGGAAAATCCGAAAGACAGGTTACTGACAATCTTGACCGTTCCGTTTGTGTCGTGTTCTGCCCGGTTGCCAGTATATATTATCTTGGTAGCCGCTTTTTTCCCTCATCATCAAGCGATTGTATTGTTGTCGATATATCTTATCGGAATAGTGGTAGCGATATTGACCTCTCTTCTGCTAAGCAAAGTAGCCTTTAAGGAGGAGAGTACACCTTTTGTTATGGAGTTGCCTCCCTATCGTTTGCCGACCTTCCGTAATGCAATGATACATACTTGGGACAAGGCCAAAGAATGGTTCTCGCGTGTAGTGACGATAGTGCTGTTGGCATCTGTTATAATATGGGGATTGGGTTATTTTCCGAGACACCATGATGAATTGTCGCACAAAGAGCAGTTGGAGCAGTCGTATTTGGGGAGATTAGGACAGGTGATAGAGCCTGTATTCAAGCCGTTAGGTATAGAGTGGCGTGCAGGAGTGAGTTTGATGGCAGGTTGTGCGGCAAAAGAGGTGATAGCGTCATCTATGGCAGTGCTTTATGGTGACGACGAGATAGAGGCGAGTGAGGATGTAGCAGAGAAGAATGATGAAGGTGTTATACCTTTAGCAGAGAAGTTGCGTAATCTGCGTGATGATACAGGCAAGGCGTTGTACAGTCCATTGTCGGCGTTCTCGTTGATGTTGTTTATTTTGCTTTATTTCCCGTGTATCTCGACATTGGCAACTATACAGAAAGAATCGAGTGTGAAGTGGATGTTGTTCTCGTTGTGTTATTCGACGGGGATAGCGTGGTTGCTTAGTTTTTTGGTATTCCAGATCGGTTCGTTATTTTGATGCAGGAGATTATTGTATATATTGTATTGGGTGTCAGTGCAGTGGTGGCAGTGTTCCTGTTGTTTCGTAGTTGGCGCAAACCAGAGAAATGCACAGGTTGCGAGCATTGTCCTCTTGTGGATAAGTGTGAGAAGAAGAATGAGATAGATTAGGGGGTGGAGGGAGGCAAATAACAATTAATAATTAACAATTACCATGCGCCGTATGGTATAGGCACGATGACCATTCGTTGATTGTTGGAAGAATGTTCTTCATTTCTTTTGCATGAACAAAAGAAACGAAGCAAAGAAAATTCATCGGCGTGTGTCGGGCGTTGCCAAAAATAATACTCACTCGTCCTGCGGCGGAGGCACAACTCGCTTCGCTCAAACAGTACCTCCGCTTTTCGCATTACTCGCTCGATTTTTGACGCACCGACCCAAAGCCGAAAGTGGATGACAAGTGGCTGGAGGGTCTGGGGATTCTGGATTTCTGGGGGATGGATGGTTTGAGGGGAACAGAGGGCTTGTCTTTTGAAAGGGAGTTGAGAGCCATAGCACGCTATGGCTCTACAGTTATTAAGAGCGAAGTTAC
>CAVHKB010000150.1:0-6756 GCA_963636305.1 Prevotella sp. P5-108 | reverse complement strand
ATCCTATATTCGTCCTATATGCGTCCTATATAAATCGTATATAAATCCTTTGGAAGTGGTAGGAAACACAAGGGTTGGCAGAGGGGAGTTTTGAGGAGAGGGTAAGGGAGGGGGATGTGCAGGAGAAAAGAGGTGTAGGCGAGAATAAATGCAGAATAAAGTTCCGGTTTGTTGTTTGCAATCGAAAAATATTATATCTTTGCACCTGTTAAACTCTACAAGACAGGCGAGGCGGAATGAACGAGAGTGTTTGTTGTTATGGGGCTTGTCCGATAGATTGAAGAAATACTGATAATGAGTACATTTTGGATACGCGCTCTTCAACTGATAGTCTCCCTTTCATTCTTGGTGATTATACACGAGTTGGGCCATTTTACTTTCGCTCGTCTGTTCGGGGTCCGAGTTGAGAAGTTCTATATATTTTTCAATCCCCGTTTTTCTTTGGTTCGTCTGAAGAAGGTGAACGGTCGTTGGCGTATTCGTTTTTTTGCGCCCAATGTAGCACCGTCGGTGGTAGAGCGTACGGATGCGTTCGGCAATGTGATGCAGGATGAGAAGGGTCGTCCGTTGTATCGTGCGATGACTCCTTCGGAGTTGGATGCTTTACCGGAGGACGATTGGCGCCGTTACCCAGACAGTACAGAGTGGGGGATAGGCTGGGTGCCATTGGGGGGCTATTGTGCTATAGCGGGCATGGTAGATGAGACGAAGGGACCGGATGATTTGCCGAGTACGCCACAGCCTTGGGAATATCGCTCGAAGCCTACATGGCAGCGTCTGCCTATTATCGTAGGGGGAGTGTTGGTGAATTTTATTGCAGCGTTGCTGATATACGGGGCGGTGCTTTTCCATTGGGGAAAGGAGTATGTTCCGATTGAGAATGCCACTTACGGGTTGCAGTATGCTCCCGTAATGGTGGAGCAGGGATTTTGTCAGGGGGATAAGATTGTCCGCATAGGCGACCGTACTCCTAAGACAACGGCGGACGTGGTGGAATGGTTGGTGGTGGACGGTGTACGCGAGGTGACTGTGCTGCGTGGCGGAGATACGATGTTGCTGACAATGCCCGAGCATTTCGACCAGACGGTGCTGGCATCGGGCGGGAGTTCGTTGGTGTCGTACCGGTTCCCGTTTGTGGTGGATTCGGTGATGGAGAACAGTGCTGCATCGAAGGCATTGCTGATGGCGGGTGACAGTATTATCGGCGTAGGCGGTAAGGATGTGTGGGCGTATCAGGACGTGACGGCAGTGTTGCGGGATTATGCTTGCGACAGTGTTCAGATTGCTTTTGTCCGTGACGGTGAGGTGATGCATACGAGTGCCTATTTGGGTGATGAGGCAAAGTTAGGGGTATATACGGTTAATCCTTATGACCGTTATATCAAGACGGAGAAAGAAGAGTATGGATTTTGGGCGTCGATACCAGCAGGTGCCGTTTACGGTTGGGACGTGTTGGTAAGTTATGTGAAGCAAATGAAACTGGTGTTCACCAAGGAGGGAAGTAAATCTCTTGGCGGATTTGGCGCTATCGGCAGTTTGTTTCCACCTGCATGGGACTGGCATTCGTTTTGGATGCTTACGGCGTTCTTGTCGATTATATTGGCATTTATGAACATCATTCCCATACCGGGCTTGGACGGTGGACACACCTTGTTCTTGCTGTGGGAGATGATTACAGGCAAGAAGCCGAGTGACCGTTTTTTGGAGATAGTGAATACCATAGGTTTTTGGTTTTTGTTGCTATTGGTGCTGTATGCGAATTTCAATGATATATTAAAAATGTTCTTTTGATGGAGTGTGATTATTTTGTACACGAGTCCTCGTATGTTGATGCAGGTTGCAAGATAGGCAGTGGGACGAAGATATGGCATTTCAGTCATATTATGAGGGACTGCGTTATTGGTGAGGATTGCAACATAGGGCAGAATGTAGTTATTTCTCCTGAGGTGGTAATCGGCAGGAATGTGAAGATACAGAACAATGTGTCGGTATATACAGGGGTGTGTTGTGAGGATGATGTGTTTTTGGGTCCGAGTATGGTGTTTACGAATGTGATAAACCCTCGTAGTGCCGTTTCTCGCAAGAGCGAGTATCGTAGGACTGTGTTGCGCAGGGGTTCGTCGGTAGGTGCCAATGCGACAATAGTTTGTGGTCATGAGATAGGTGAGTATGCGCTGATAGGTGCGGGTTCGGTAGTGACTCATGATGTTCCTGCATACGCCTTGATGGCTGGAAATCCTGCCCGTCGTATAGGTTGGGTAAGTCGTTACGGTGAGAAGTTACACTTTGATGCATCGGGTCGTGGTGTATGTCCAGCGACGGGTGAGGAATATCGTTTGCGAGAAGGAAAGGTTGAATTAGTAAAATAAAAAGATAAGAAAATGGTTCGATTTGCAGTAGTAGGTCAAGGTCATATCGGGAAGCGTCATGCAGAGATGATACGCCGAAACAAGGAGGCAGAATTGGTTGCCGTATGTGATGTTTTGCCTCAATCGGAGACGGGTTGTGAGGCGATAGAGGTGCCTTATTTCCGTTCGATAGATGAACTGCTTGGTTCAGGGATAGAGATGGACGTGGTGAATATATGTACCCCGAACAGTTTTCATGCTCCTTATGCAATCAAAGCGTTGGAGGCGGGAAAGCATATCGTGATAGAAAAGCCAGTAGCGCTGACGAAAGCCTCTGCGGAAGCGGTGTTGTTCAAATCGCTACAGATGTCGCGTTATGTGTGGTGTGTGATGCAGAACCGTTACTCACCTCCGTCGATTTGGCTTAAAGACGTGATGTGCCGTCGGTTGTTGGGAAAGATATATATGGTCAAATTGGACTGCTTTTGGAACAGAGATGAGCGGTATTATAAGTCAGGTAACTGGCATGGGACGCAGGAATTTGACGGAGGTACACTCTTTACGCAGTTCTCCCATTTCATAGATATAATGTATTGGTTGTTTGGAGATATATGCAATATAAGGGGAAACTTTGCGGATTTTAATCATCAGCATACGACAGACTTTGAGGATTCAGGTGTGGTTTGTTTCGATTTCGTGAACGGAGGAATGGGTAGCCTGAATTATTCGACGGCGGTGTATGATACGAATCTGGAGTCGTCGATGACGATTATAGGCGAGAAAGGAACGATAAAGGTGTCGGGACAATATATGAATGAAGTAGTTTATTGCCACATTAAAGACTATGAGATGCCCGTATTGCCACCGTGTAATCCTGCCAATGATTATGGAGCGTACAAGGGTTCGGCGCAGAATCATCATTATGTGATTCAGAATGTGGTGGAAACACTACAGCATACAACAACCATAACTACGAACTTGTTAGAGGGGCTGAAAGTGGTGGATATTATAGAGCGAATCTATAATGTACGCGATGCACAGTGGAAGAAGCAAGGCGGGAAAGAGTAGGGGACTGGTAACGGGATAGGACTAATTATTATCTTTTGTGCGATGATACAACGAATACAATCTCTATGGCTTTTGTTGGTAAGCATTTGCGGGGTGTTACTTTGCTGTATGCCTTCGATGCGCTTCTTTCCTGAACTGACTGCCGAAGTGCAAAGTATCTACGAGTTTCGCTTTGCCGGAATGTGGAACATCTCGCAAGTACCGTTTGTGAAAGTATTGTCGGTGTGGCCTCTTGCGGTGTTGGAGATAACAATACCCCTCCTCTCTTTGGTTATACTGTTTCTGTATCACCACCGTGTGTTGCAGGCGCGTCTATGTACCATTAACATCCTGTTGATGCTCGGTTACTATGCGGCGTTGGCAATATACACATGGCAGGCTTGTTCGAGGTTCGCAGTCACGTGGCACCCCACAGTCTGGACATCCTTGTTTTTGGTGACCATTGTGCTTAGTTTCATGGCTCTACGCGCTATCTTGCACGATGAGGCGCTTGTCCGTGCGGCTGACCGATTACGATAATATGTGTTAGAACACAGATAAACAACAATTTCCTTAAAACTAATTATTATGAAAGTAGAAAAGATTATGCAGCAACTGGCTGCGAAGCATCCGGGCGAAGCAGAGTATCTGCAGGCCGTTCAAGAAGTTCTTGAGTCAATTGAAGGGGTGTACAATCAGCATCCCGAGTTCGAAAATGCCAAGATCGTGGAACGAATGGTGGAGCCTGACCGCATCTTCACTTTCCGTGTCACCTGGATCGATGACAAGGGCGAAGTGCAGACCAACCTCGGATATCGCGTCCAGTTCAATTCTGCCATAGGTCCCTACAAGGGCGGGCTTCGTTTCCACAAGGCTGTTACTCCCAGTATGCTCAAGTTTTTAGGCTTTGAACAGACCTTCAAGAACGCATTAACCACACTGCCTATGGGTGGTGCCAAAGGAGGTTCCGACTTCGACCCTGTCGGCAAGTCTGATGCTGAAATAATGCGTTTTTGCCAGTCCTTTATGTTGGAATTGTGGCATTGTATCGGTCCCGATCAAGATATACCCGCAGGCGATGTCGGTGTCGGTGGACGGGAAATCGGATACCTCAATGGTATGTATCAGAAACTGGCACGCGAATATCACACCGGCGTTCTCACTGGCAAAGGAATGACTTTCGGTGGCAGTATCCTGCGCCCAGAGGCTACTGGCTTTGGCGCACTCTATTTCACCCAACACCTTTTGCATAAGGCGGGTAAATCCATCGAAGGAAAAACCATCGCCCTTTCCGGTTTCGGAAATGTGGCTTGGGGGGCGGCTACTAAGGCGAAACAATTAGGTGCCAAAGTCGTTGCTATCTCCGGTCCCGACGGTGTCTGCGCTATTCCAGACGGTATCACCGATGAGATGATCGACTATATGCTCGTTATGCGCTCAAGTAACCGTAACAAAGTGCAAGATATGGCAGACCGTTTCCCCGACAAAGCACATTTCACTGCCGGTAAAAAGGCGTGGTCTGTCAAGTGCGACATCGCTCTTCCTTGTGCCTTCCAAAATGAATTGAGCGAAGACGACGCTAAGGAACTCAAAGCGAATGGCACTTGGTGCTGCTGCGAGGTTAGTAACATGGGCTGCCAACCCGGCGCCATTCACTTCTTCCAGCACAACGGCATCCTCTTCGCACCCGGTAAAGCCGTGAATGCCGGTGGCGTCGCTACTTCTGGCCTGGAGATGACTCAAAACGCCGAACACCTCTCATGGACCGCCAAAGAGGTCGACGAACGCCTGCACCACATCATGCAGTCCATCCACGAACAATGTGTCCAGTTCGGTACTCAACCCGACGGCCATATCGACTATGTCAAAGGTGCCAACATCGCTGGCTTCATGAAAGTCGCACAAGCCATGCTCGAACAAGGAATTGTCTGACTCCCAAAGCATTAGTACTATGTATGCGGATTTCCAACAACATCTGCAACACACCCTGCAGGAGATAAAAGATGCGGGACTCTACAAGGACGAACGCATCATCGTCTCCCCGCAATCATCTGGTATTCAGGTCGAGCAGCAGGGAAAAAAGGTGGATGTTATCAATTTCTGTGCGAACAACTATCTCGGACTGGCAGATAACAAAGAACTTATCGAGGCTGCCAAAACCAAGATGGACGAAAGAGGCTATGGCATGGCTTCCGTTCGCTTCATCTGCGGCACGCAAGATACGCACAAAGCCCTTGAGAAAGCCATCGCTGACTTTTTCGGGACCGAGGATACTATCCTCTATGCCGCTTGCTTCGACGCTAACGGAGGACTCTTCGAACCTCTCCTCACCGACCAGGATGCCATCATCTCCGATGCCCTGAACCATGCCTCTATCATCGACGGTGTACGCCTCTGCAAAGCCGTACGCTACCGATATGCCAACGGCGATATGGCGGACTTGGAGGAGCAACTCAAGAAAGCACAAGCACAACGCTTCCGAATCATTGCCACCGACGGCGTGTTCTCTATGGATGGCAATGTATGCCCCCTCGACCAAATCTACGAGCTGGCGCAGAAGTACAACGCACTCGTCATGGTCGATGAGAGTCATTCCGCAGGAGTCGTAGGAACAACAGGACACGGCGTAACCGAACAGTTCAACCTGCGTGGCAAGATCGAGATAATCACCGGCACCCTCGGTAAAGCCTTCGGCGGCTCGGTCGGCGGCTTCACTACGGGCAGAAAGGAGATTATCGACTTGCTCCGTCAACGCAGTCGCCCGTACCTGTTCTCTAACAGTATTCCTCCGATGATTGCCGCTGCAGGACTCAAAACTTTTGAGTTACTCACGCGTAGCAACCAACTGCAAGAACGCCTCCATGCCAATACCGACTATTTCGTCAGCAAGATGAAAAGTGCAGGCTTCGACATCAAACCCACGCAGTCGGCTATCTGCGCTGTCATGCTCTACGATGCGCGACTCAGTCAAGAGTTCGCGGCGGCCCTGCAGCAGGAGGGTATCTATGTCACAGGCTTCTACTACCCCGTAGTGCCGCAAGGACAAGCACGCATTCGCGTTCAGTTGTCTGCCGCGCATACGCACGAGCAACTTGATAAAGGCGTGCAGGCATTTGTCAAGGTCGGCAAAGCACTGAAGGTCCTCCCGTAAAGAACGAGTGAATAGACAAAGAAAAGAACCGACTTCTTCATCAGAAGAAGTTGGTTCTTTCTTTTTTGTGCCACCCTATATAGCCTAAATAATGCAAAAATCTCTAAAACAACACAATACAACTTCCCTCCAAACTCCCCTCCGCCAACCCCACTATTCCCTACTCATTCCAAAGGATTTATATACGATTTATATAGGACGCATATAGGA
>CAVHKB010000149.1:0-6760 GCA_963636305.1 Prevotella sp. P5-108 | reverse complement strand
TAAACGACCTGCCGAAGTTCAAATCGCTTTCCCAAGCCATCATAGCCAATCGGTATGATCCAGTCCTCAACGATGTAGTGAATAAGGTTTATACAAGAGATTTGTTTCGGAGGGATTAAATAACAACTAACAAAAAAAACTATTAAGCCCTATTAGTCTTATTAGACCAATTAGTCCAATTAGTCCTATTAACCCACTCACCGTTATGCCCTCTCATACTTTCCTCCCAAAGCACGGGAACTACCGCGACTTGATAGCCTATCAAAAAGCAGAGTGCATCTTCGACATTACTTTCTACTTTGCGCATACATTTCTTGAGGTAGGAGACCGCACGATAGACCAAATGGTACAGGCAGCGCGTTCGGGCAAGCAGAATATAGCCGAGGGAAGTGCGTCATCTGCCACTTCGACGGAAACGGAAATTAAACTGATGAATGTGGCGCGAGCAAGCCTGCAAGAACTCTTGGCGGACTATATAGACTACCTCCGTGTGCATAACCTTACGCAGTGGGAGGCGCAGTCCGATAAAGCGCAGCAAACGCGCCAAGTATGTAGTCAACACAACGACACGGCATACTACCAAGAGGCGATAAGCAAACGCAATGCGGAAACGATAGCCAACATTGCCATTACGCTGATACACCAAGAGGATGTGATGTTGCGCAAACTATTAGAGCGTTTGCAGAGCGACTTTGTAAAAAACGGTGGCATTAAGGAGCGTATGTATGCAGCCCGCACGGGCTACCGCCAAGCCGAAGACGCACGCCTCCGCGCCCTCGAAGCAGAAAATCGTCAACTAAAAACAACCATACAACAACTCACAGCAGACATACAACAACTAAAAACAAAAATTCAACACTAACAAATTAGCCCCATTAGGCCAATTAGTCCAATTAGACCAATTAGACCAATTAGACCAATCCCCCCCCTCTTCAAAAAAATAGCTCTCAATTGATGTCCGCAAAAAAATATACCCCAAGCTACAAGCAAACAGACCGATAACATTATTCTAACTTATTATGCACGCTATTAGAACAATAATGCATTCCTTCTGAAAAAGAATCAATATGACCAATTCACAACGTATCATAGTCAACACTGCAGCCCAATATACACGCACTATCATCAATGTGTGTTTATCGCTTTATTCCACCCGTTTAATATTAGCAGCACTCGGGCAGAGCGACTACGGTATTTATTCTGTGGTTGCAGGCATTGTGGCAATGCTATCGTTTGTTACTAATGCATTAGTTATTACCACTCAACGCTACCTTTCATTCAACTATGGGAATGGTGATATTGAAAAGATACGAGATATATTCGGCAATAGTATGCTTTTGCACATCGCGATCGGCATATCTACTGCTATCATTCTCAGCATCATTGGTTCTTTGGTAGTACATAATATATTGAATATAGAGACAGAACGTATTGGAGCAGCACAAATAGTCTATTATGCAGCCATACTGATGTTGTTTCTCTCTTTTATAACGGCCCCTATTCGAGCCCTTTTTATTGCGCGAGAGAACATAGTTTATATATCGATTATTGATGTTTGCGATGGAGTACTCAAACTTTTAGGAGCTGTTTGGTTATGCCATATCAGTTTCGATAGATTAATAGCCTACGCAGGAGTAATGAGTGGGATCATTTTCTTCGAGCTCTTAGCATATAGTATCTATGCCGAATTTCATTTCCCCGAGTTCCATCTTCCACGCCTAAAAGAATGGAATCGGGCATACATAAAAGATTTAAGTGGCTTTGCCGGTTGGACAATCTATTCCGCAGGCTGTATGCTTGTGCGAACACAAGGGATAGCAGTGCTTTTGAACCGGTTTCTTGGTACAATTGTAAATGCAGCTTATGGCATTGCGCTGCAAGTGGCAGGAGCCGTTTTATTCGTATCTGCCTCTATCATAAACGCCTTCAACCCACAAATAATGAAAGCAGAGGGCAGTGGTAATCGAGAAAAAATGCTGCAACTGGCAGAATACGAAAGCAAATATTCTTTCCTTCTCCTTTCCATGGTGGCTATACCTTTGATTGCCGAAATGGATGTTATCTTATCCATTTGGTTAGTAGAAGTACCTCAACAGACAATTATGTTTTGCCGCTTTGTCCTTATAGCGGCTATATGTGACCAAACAACAATTGGGTTGAATGCAGCCAACCAAGCCATAGGAGATATACGATTATACTCACTGCTTCTAAACACAATCAAAGTACTCTCTTTCCCTGCAGCATGGATATGTCTTCGTTTGGGATGTCACGCACAAGCCGCAATGTGGTGTTACTTTGTTTGCGAAGCTATATGCTCTGTTGCTCGCATTCCGTTCCTATACAAAACAGCACAACTTCAAATTGGGGAATATATCAAGACTGTTCTTTTACGCACCGCACCGCCTATTATAGTTATGCTTTGCATAAGCTATGCTATTGTAACTCTCGTTGAGAATCCCTTCCGTTTCTTGCTAACAATCACACTTACTATCCTCGCAGGTATAATAACTACTTTCTTGACTGGGCTAGACCACATCGAAAAAGAGATACTAATACATCACCTTCACCTAAATCAACATGACAGAAAATAATTCTCAATATAATAATCCGTACGATAGGTTCGTTACATTTTGCATTGCGCTACTTGCAACAGGAACCGTTGATATTGGTCTTATTAATTATTATGTCATCATTGGACTCTTATGCATTCCGATGATGTTATATGGTTTTAGAACTATATCATACACTCATAAAATTGCCCCCATCGTTTTATTTATGTTACTATGGTTCTTGTATGCATATTTATCAATCATATGGACACCGTTTGAGTATAATACCTTAGGAAGGATTTGGAATTATAGTTGGTGCATCGTTATTTTTGTTGGAATATTTTATGCTATAAAATTATGTAATAATCCCAAAGAGTCTATATTAAATGGATGGTGTTGGCTGATTCTAATAACCCTTTGTATTGCATTATGGGAAGTCATAACAGATTCACACATTCCTCAATTTGGAGATTTCAATGCTGTATATCAAAAAGAGGGGGTTGCTACATTATCACATCGCATATACGCAGCGGTTACATACAAGAATCTTAATTCTTATAGTACTCTTTTATGTATGGCGTTACCTATTCTCTGTTATGGATTATTCAATATGCCTCGAAAAATACCATTCATCATAGCAATTATTGGAGCAAGTACAATGTTAATTATAAATGCATCTCGAGCATCACTTTTAGCCTTGATTATAGATTTAATTATTCTATTGTTCTTTTATCGAAAGATGCAAATTAAGCATAAGAAAGTCAAGACATCATTACTAATAATATGCATAGCCATCATTATTTGTACCTTTGGATCATTTATAGCACAAACGGCCATCGCTCGTTTTGCTTATTATGGAGCAGACAACATTCTTGCAGAACGTGAAGGAGGACGCTACGATTTATGGTTATGCGGACTAAAAGCCTGTGTTGAAAGTTGGGGATTTGGTCAAGGTATTGGAAGCTTTTATCCATATTACCAAAAGGCAGGATTTAACATATGTTATCCACATAATTTAGTAGTAGAATTCATAATGCAATATGGTATATGGCTATTCATTCCATTCGGCTGTTTATTGTTTAATTCATGGCGAACATTCATTCGTAATAAAAATAACTATATTGATAGAATGTTTGGCTGGATGCTACTATGTAGTTTTGTTCCTACTGTGGTTATTGATGATACATATCTCATTCATCCTTATGTATGGTTTTGGTTATGCACCCAGTTCTGTTTAGCAAACATATTGCAAGAAGAACACAAACATTGACCATATTCTATCTTACAATAGACTATCCATCAATGAAAGTTCTCTACATTCTCCATACCTCTGCGCCAAATGACGGTTCAAGCGTATGCCCTTCAATTCGTCTTATTTCTTCTAATCATTAGCGCAAAAAAATAACCAATCGTATCCAACATTATGGAAAAAAGAATTCTAATAGATTTATCTAGTTTACAAGCCGGGCCCAAAGCAGGTGGTGCTGCGACCTACACACAACGCATACTAACAGAGATTGCCACTATGCATACTCCCGAAAGAATAATTCTTTTCGGGTTATACAATTTGGAAAAACCATTTCATCCTCTTTATAACATTCCCGAACTTATAGAAAAATTTCATATCACATTGGTGAATGTAACAGAGATGACAATCTATACAATTGTTGAGAAATACCAAATCACATCTTTCTTGATACCTGTTGCCCAATATGTTACACCATATAGTTTGTTGGGAATTCATTGCCCAACAATAGTGGTTATTCACGATATATACGATATAGAAGAGTGTAACATGGGAGTGAGAACTCTTCTTGCCGATCCAAACTTACAAACTAAATGGCAACGCCTAAAAAGCATTGTGAATTACCATATTGGAAGAAAAAAGAAAGTGGTTTACAAAGCCTACAATAGCCTAATCAAATTCTGTACGCAACCCAATGTAAGAATGGTTACGGTATCTGAATACTCCAAAGATGCCATACGGTTTCTCTTTCCGGAACTACTTGAGAAAGACATATCGGTGTACTACTCACCCATCAAAGTTCCACCCCCAATATATGATGTTCAAAACCAACAACTACAGGTGCTGATCAATAATCACAGCAAATATTTTTTACTTCTCTCTGCCGATAGGATGTATAAAAACGCCTATAATGTGCTATCTGCATTTCAGTGTATAGCGAAACTCTATCCGGACTATTACATTGTGACGCTCAATTATCCGAAATCTCTCTTTAAGAATCATATATCATTGTCTTCTCTTAGCGAATCCGATTTAGAGCAAGCATACCAGCACTCACAAGCATTGGTATTTGCTTCTTTTTTTGAAGGCTTTGGCTACCCTCCCATAGAGGCGATGAAATATGGAATTCCTGTATTAGCCTCTAATGTTACTTCTATCCCAGAGATTGCAGGAACAGATGTCATCTATTTCTCACCGTTATATACTGCCAGTATTTTTCATGCATTTACTCAGTTTTTCCAAGCAGATAAACAAAAACTATCTATGTCTAGTTTTACTCGTTACAAAACAATATTGAAAAAACAAGAAGAAGATACCAAACAACTTGTTCAAACCATCGTATGTGCGGAATAGCAATCTCGTTTTTTATTGTCTCCTATTTCTTACAATAACAATACCATTATGCCAAAAGCAAGAGTAATAGCATTTTATCTTCCCCAGTTTCACCCCATACCGGAAAACGACAAATGGTGGGGAAAAGGTTTCACCGAATGGACAAATGTGGCCAAAGCCAAGCCTCTTTTTCGTGGTCATTACCAACCTCGTATCCCTGCCGATTTAGGTTTTTACGACTTGCGCGTACCGGAAGTGCGTGAGCAACAGGCAGCCATGGCTCGCGAAGCAGGCATTGAGGGTTTTTGCTACTGGCATTATTGGTTTGGAAATGGGAAACAACTATTGGAGCGTCCCTTTAATGAAGTACTCGCCAGCGGCAAACCGGACTTCCCCTTCTGTCTGGCATGGGCTAATCATGATTGGACTACCAAAACATGGCAAAGAGGAAATGGTCTGTTAAATAGTCAAACAATGATTGCAAAGCAGCAATATCTTGGTGACGAAGATTATATTGCACATTTTAATAGTTTGTTACCTGCGTTTCAAGATCATAGATACATTACTGTGGATGGAAAACCTATATTCTTTATTTTCGACCCATACAATTTTAAGGATGTAAGTCACTTTATAAAATTATGGCGCAATTTGGCAACAACTCATGGACTGAGGGGCATCCATTTTGTTGCTATGTGCAGTTCTACGACAACGGTTTCACGCAATGAAGATGGTACACTTAGACGTGTCATGCCCGACCTACACAATAGTGCAAATGTATATCAAAATTTACTAGCACTCGGATTCGATAGTATTAACTCATTGGGGAAATCACGCGCAGAAATGCTTTCCATTGGGAAATATAAGCGTATGATACAAAAAGGATTACGCTCTTATTTCGGTTTTATGCCTGCTATACGATTCGATTATCCTAGAGTGATGTCATATTTTTTTGCTCCTGAAGATAGTTGGGAAAATGTATATCCATCAATACTTCCGCAATGGGATAGAAGTCCACGAGCGGGGAGTTGTGAGGGCATATATGTGAACGCTACACCTAATAATTTCAAAAAACACATACAAGATGCACTATCAATAATACAAAACAAATCGGACGAACATAAAATTTTACTACTTCGTTCTTGGAATGAATGGGGCGAGGGGAATTATGTAGAGCCAGATTGTAAATACGGACACGGATTTTTGGATGCATTAGGTGAATGCTTGCTCTAACATGAAAATGATTAGTACAATATGAAAAAAAACTATTGCTGTCCAGTAAAAGTGGGACTCTACAGAAAGAGGTATAAAGATCGCCGTAAATAAGCAAAGGTTGTCGTAAATTCTCTTAGACGAGCCCCCCTAGCATAAAACGCCCTCCTCGCTACGCTCGGCAGAGGGACAGTTTTAGGATACATTTTCTCCACCTGCTGCGTAGCAGATAGGGGGAGTACCCAATCCACAAATAACCAAATCCACAGAAACTTAGAAACGTGCGCAGTGCGAGAAACTTAGAAACAATTTTCAAATTTTCAAATCTTCAAATCTTCAAATCTTCAAATGATTCACGTTGGACTCTGAAAAAAAAACTATAAAAATCCGCTAAAAAGTTGCGTATTCAAAAAATATGCGCTAT
>CAVHKB010000148.1:0-6780 GCA_963636305.1 Prevotella sp. P5-108 | reverse complement strand
AAGAATGCCACAAGCACAATGATACAAAGAGAGCCATAGCACGCTATGGCTCTACGGTGGGCATAAACGAAGTTACAAATAGCGGGCAAAGGACGAACAAATAAGGAACAAATAACAATCAAATAATAGCCAAATAACAATGATACACAGAGAGCCATAGCGTGCTATGGCTCTACAGTGGGCAAGTAATTAACAATTAACAGTTAACAATTAATATGCAAAGATACATTCAATTAACAATTAACAGTTAACAATTAATATGCAGGGATACATTCAATTAGCAATTAGGAATTAACGATTAATATGTGCGGTTAGTAAGGGGTGGTTATTGGAGTTGGCATTGTCGGCCGGTGATATCGTAGATCAGTCCGTTGCGGATGATATAGATATGGTCGTTGTAAAGTATTTTGCGCACCTCTTGTTGGGAACCGTTGTGAAGGACGTTATCGAGGTCGGTGACGATGTCCTGTCCGTCGGTGAAAAGACAAGTGATATAGAACCGATTTCGTACTGTTCCTGCGCTGATGACCGTTGTGTAGTCGCTCTGCAAGAGGTCGGTGACTGCACCGGTTTCGAGATCACAGAGGAGAACACAGGTCAAGCGGTCGTGATAGGCATTGTTGGAGAGGTGGAAGGTGAAGTATTCCTGGTTGTCTGCATAGACCGTGAGCGGGATAAGTGTCTTTGCCAGACTGTCGGGTACAGCGGCAAACGCCAACTTGCCACAGGGCAACTCGGAATAGAGGAGTGCCTTTCCTCCCTGCAATGACAGTTTGGTGACATCGTAACCTGGTTCGTAGCCGATGGTGAACTTATCGGGATGGGTGAAGATGTTGGTTTCGTCGAGCGTCTGCCCTGCTTGGTCGGAGAGCGTCAGTCGCAGCCATTGGGTGCTGACCCTCAACTGCCATTCGTGCAGAGGTGCTTTCAGTATCATCTCATCGCCAGAGAAATCCAATGTCTTTGCCGACGGAGCCTGATAGTAGAACGGTACTGCAGGACATATACTGTCGGGGAGGTATTGCTGATAGCGTCCCCAAGGCTGAAGTTTGCTTACCTTGATTGCATCTGACGGGTCGGAGAAAGTTTGTTTGTAGATACCCAGTAGTGGCGAGCATAGTGCGTTCCATCCCCAGTGTTCCTTGTCGGCAGTTCCTTGTGTGTAGTCCAGAGCGACTTCGGTTTGAGGGGTTGACGGAAGCGTGACGGGGAAATAGAACTCGCGGTAGTACTTGGAGAGGGAATAGAGTTCGTAGCCTCTTGTTCCTTCGATTGTACCTGGTTCGGCGGGGAGCATATCCCAGTTGGACTCATCTTCGGAATCGGCATCACCGTTGTTGGCACGGGAGGTCTCGTTATAACTCTTCAGCAGCCAGGTTGTGCCGTAGGGGCAATCAGCTCTGTTGGAAAGAGTGACACTGTTGACATCGGAGGACAAAGGAATAGCGAACTGGAAATACTGTGAGTTGTCTGCCACTATACGCGTGTAGTAGGCATTGGTAGCCGTGACAGTAGCGTTGTTCTGCAGTACAGCGGCGGTCCATGCGGTGGTACGAAGGAAGAGGCTGTCCACAACAAGGTTTGCATTGACCGTTAGTTGTGCCGAGTCGGACACATAGATTGCATGGAGAGTAGTAGGCTCCGCAATTGTGAGGTTGCCTGCATTGACAAAGACCGTGCTGGTGGACTTTGTTCCGGACAAGGTAACATTGCCCGAGTAGATATGGGGAATGGTATAGGCATGGTGGCTATAGAGTGTGTTACTGGAATTCGTCACCTTGATTACCCATTGCCCGTCGGGATTGCCTGAATATGGTATCGTTACGGTACGGTCTGGATTGCACTTGGGCGAAGTGGTGGCATCGTTGCGTCCGTAGGATACACCGTTGATGACATAGGACCATCCTGACAAGGGGAAGGCAGTGGCGTTGATGGTGAGCGAGTCGGCAGTCCAACGGACGATGTCGAGGACAGGACCATACGCCTCGAGCCATTGGGCAGTGTAGGTGACATCTTCTGCGGGCATGGTGGAAGCAGGTTCGTTGTCCCAGCCTTGGAACTCGTAGCCTTCGCGGGTTGCGATAGGAGTCTGAATGGCGGTTCCATATTTCGTTTTGCCAGAGGTATAGGTGCCTGACAGCACACCATCGGCTGCGTCCCATGTAAGGACATAGGAGTCGGAGACTTCGTAAGGATAGGTATCTTTGTACTGCTCTTCGTCGCAATTGATGACATGATAGGGTGAAGGAGTATAGTTGCTCAAGTTGGTGTTGGTGCTGAAGTGTCCGCCGATGACTTTCACCTTGGCAGAAGATTGCTTGTCAACAACAGTTTCCCCTTTGAAGAAACCACCGCTGATGGTTACACTGTCGTTTGCTGAATAATTATCGGAGATACAAACAACTGATGTAAGGACACTGATTGTCCCCGCTGACAGCGTGGTTTTACTTGTGGAGGTCAACAGACCATTCACTTGCGGATTATCGGTAGTTGCAGTGGTAGTGATGCAACCATCATTCATTTGAAAAGTTCCGTCGTTTTCGATATTCACGACATAGACAGTTGCTTGGTCGGTATTTTGACCATAGATAGTTCCGCCATCGAGTGTCAAGTTTCCTTTTGCGACACTAATCGTATGGAAATTACCAGCAGCGAGAGAGCCTGTTGCAGAAATACTTCCTTGTCGGTTCTCGCTATTATCCGTAATTGTTACATCAATGTCAGCAGCATTGACTTTCAGCAACTCTGTTACCGTTCCGCTCAGACTGTACCCATTCAAGTCAATCGTCATGGATTGCTCAATAGATTGCGATTGGTCCAAATTTGACACATTAGTCAACAGTTTCAATGTGGGGTTAGTAGTCATTTCGTTTGCTTGAGCAAGGGCGTCAGCAAAGGTTGTATAGTTGCTTGTGACATCCAACGAAGTTACACTCGCGACATAAGGGTTTGACTTGAATTGAGCGACGAATGTGGTATTATCACTCAATGCTGGTAGTTGGTTGGAGGCATAGATTGTGGCGCCATCGCTTATCTGCCAACCACTAAACTCATACGATTCGGTGCCGTTTGACGGATGTACAGGTGTGGCACCTGTGTACTTGGGAGTACTATTGGGGAGTATAGTATAGGTGGAGAGCGTCTTATTGTTATAGTTTTGGAAAGTTACGGTGTATTGCGTAGCCGATACCCAATAGCCTTTGTCGGCATCGTACTGATAGTACTGTCCATTATTATCTTTAAGACAGGTCGTAGAGTTTTCTACGACATTTACCTCTACCCAATCGCAAGTAGCATCGGTATGGATGAATAATACGCTTGCAGCATCCCGACATTGCCATGCTGCTGTATAGGTATCGCTTTGGGTAACATCTTTGTACCCTCCACTAATTTCGATGTACTTATGACCTGCGTCATCTACCGTAAAACACCCATCCATCTTTAGATTTTTCGTCCATACTCCGCAGAAATAGGTATAACTATCCGTAGGTACACTTTGCGCAGTAGAAATATAGGAAGAGTCATTATTGAGTAGGATAGCAGGAGTTATCGATATGGGATCGTAAGTAATAGTAGAACCCGATTGGAATGCTTGATAAGTTATTGAATCTTTTACTGCATTTGTATTAAAGATGATATTTCCTCTTCCTGTGGAACATATATTTGCCCCATTTGAGGTGGTGTATAGTCCACCCTTTTTTAGATTTAGAGTACCATTAACAATAATCTTCGCATCGTTAAGAGAATTGTTGATTGTTCTTGTGAAAGTTTTAGTCGGTGAATAAACAGGCACTATATCTTTGTGCATCATATAGTCCTTCTTCCAGTCATCTTTGTCATACACATAGAGCATTCCTGTTTTTGTTATAGTGTTTCCTTTCGTATCGGTAGTAGAAGACTGATCGAAAGCACAAGTAGCACCCTCCTCTATTTGAAGTTCAGCACCAGGCAGAATGGATATTTCGTTATCTATAGAAAGATATGCTTCTTTTATTATATCAATTGACATATTAAAAGTGACTGGGCAGACATAATTCTCTGAAGATACAGGAATAGACAATACAGTAAGTTTTATTGCTCCTAACTTTGTTGTATCGGCTATGGAATAGTTAATTCTATCGAGTTGAGAGTTGTACTTTCGGGTAACTACAGCATTCTGACCCACTAAACGAAACAATCCTTCATCTATTCCAATGAAATGCATATCATCTACTTGGTTTATGCTAGATAAAGCATACACTGCTGTACTCAAAAATTCTTCTGTTCCTTTGTGATACTGCAAATAGCATTCGATATTTTGAATAAAGTATTGGCTTAGAAAGAATACCTTCTGTTGATTATTATTCAAACTCGATGTTGCAGAACCTCCTCTCCAATCAGTAAACTGGAAAGACTCGTATACCTTAGAATCTGACAAGGCGTCAATTACACCCTCTCCCGTTATAAATCCCCAGCAATATAAATTGGAGTTACTATTGAGAATGATATGACTTCCCTGATTCATTATTACCTTGCCATAAGGTCCATTGACACCGCCACAAGAGCGACCTTTTTCAGTACCAGCGGCATATTGTTGTGCATTTACACAAATTGAACCATTGAGATTTATTGTAACCCCCTCGCTTAAGGTTAATGTTATATATGGTGTCGGGGAAGCATAATCACGGCTTCGAGATGGAGATGTAGTGTTTACGGCATAGTCGGTACTATAAGGGATTAAGAGTGTTATGTCGCTTGGAATAGTATAAGTGCCTGCTTGAATGCAAGCATCTTCGACCACTATTATTGTTTTGTCGGTTTCAGATTCAATTGCTGCCGTAAGAGCCAAGTCTAAAGTAGCATAGGTATTATCCCCTACTTTGAATGGAGAGGATTTGCCGAATGTGACACCATAGGACATATTAGCGGTTGCCGACGCATGGTATATATTTAAGCCAGTTTTGATTGTGTTTGATGCAATGGTCCAACTTTTTACTGAATAGCCTTCTTCAGGCGTAGCCGTTAGAGTTAAGTCTGAAGTTGGGTATATAGAAATTGTCTTATCGCTTGAAGTTCCGTTGACCGACTTAAAAAGTTCGGTTGTTTCACCCCAGACATACTCATCGTCTTCTACTACAATATCCAATGCCTTTACACTATAAGACCCTGCAGTAGTAGGGTTTGTGAAAGTTACATTGATAGGACTTGCCCATACAAATTTAGCATACAACTTAGTAGAATCGGGATTATTCGGGTCTGTACTGTTTATTGTGTCAGTATATTTATACGGATTGTCGGTGCTTACCTGTGTAGTGCCAGAAGCGTCGGAATACCATCCTTCGAATTTATAACCATATTTTGGTTTGGCATACAAGTAGAAGTTTGTAGTCACCTTCTTATCGGTTAAGCCCATTTCTTCAGCCAATGCTTTAGAATAGTTTGAGTAGAGAGAATAATCGGGATTTGTTTGTTCTGTCAGCGAGACATATACCATACCCAATCCTGTGTTGACCGGTTCTGCGGTCATGGTTGAATAGTGTGTGTATATTCGTAAAAACAGTGCATATATCGTTTTTTCTGTCGGGTTATTTTCATCTTTACTTTGGGCTAATAGAGTATCTACATAGTTCGCATTAGTACTGATTAATGCATTTAGTGACGGGGTTTGAGTACTGAACCAGCCAATAAAAGTATATTGCTGATTATTAGGCTTTGCAGATAAATAGTAATAGTGATTGGTTTGCGTTAGTGATACTTGTGACAAATTACATTCGTCCAACGAATAAGCAGGGAGTGCATCTGCATACTTATTCACTGCTAATGAGCCTGCTCCTTCTGCACTATATGATGCATATTTGATATTTAATTTAGAATAATACCTATCGACTTCTTTGAACTTGGGATATATGTACCGTATTGTGGATTGTACAGTGCTATCAGGAGGCGTATATGTATAGATAGCATCCGTAACTTTTTCCACACTATCAAGTTCTGTCGTATAAGCCTGGTCTTGATACCAACCTTGTAGTTCTCCTGACAAAACCTTTAGTGTAACCTTATCCGTACAATATGCCTGTAATTGTGTTTCTGCTGCGTCAAAATCAATAAGAACAGAATCATTGTAATCTACAAATTGATTTGGTGATAGTGTTGTATTATAATCGGTGTATTCATACTGAACTCTATATGAGCCATAAGGAGAAGAATGCAAATGAATTTCACAGGGCATATATTTTTGCCATTGGGCTGTTGCATACGCCTCATTTGTAACAGACTGTGTAGTACCATCGGACGTACCTGTTTGCATTGTGATAACATCTGCAATGCCTTTATTATCTGTCTTAAGAGTAGGAGTTCCAGCCCCTGTAAGAGTCCACCCATTAAATTTGACTCCTCTACATGGTTTTGCCCATGCATAATAGATTGCTGTAGTATCTTCAGTTTTATAACTATAATCATAAACATCCTTTGACTCTAAATACGCTGTATTAGCAGGAGCAGTAGTCTTGGCATCACCATAGACATAACCATTACCCGTTGCCCCTGCTTGGACATGTAATTTAGCATAATACATTGTTTGTGTATCTCCTCCAGCATTGGCTGTGGTTATGCAAGCGAATAGGGTAAGGATTAGAAGAAATGTTTTTGATTTTGACATAGTTATGATGTTTGTTGAATTGGTTGTTTTGAATTTGATATGGTTATTGCGGTTGTTTGTTGACGGAGGGCGGGACAATTAACAATTAACAATTAATAATTAAAAATTAATATGTAAAGTATGGGAGGTTCATCCTATATTTG
>CAVHKB010000147.1:0-6789 GCA_963636305.1 Prevotella sp. P5-108 | reverse complement strand
AGTTATACTTGGTAAGGTAGTGGTAAGGTAATGGTATGGGGATACGTCCGAGATTCGACGCTAATCCGCCTATACTGCAAACCCGTATCATCATCATCTGCCCGTCGTCTGTAACTTCGTTCTTGCTAACTGTAGAGCCATAGCGTGCTATGGTTCTCAACTCCCTTTCGAAGAACAAACTCCCTGTTCCCCTCAAACCAAACATCAACTTTCATACATAAATTTGTACACCCCAAAAACTATCATTATCTTTGCAAGGTAGAAAAACAACAAACAAGAATAATATCTTATTCATATAATTATACCATCATGAAACGACACTATTTCCTTTCTGCTTTGGCGTGCATAGCATCTGTGCTGCTCCCTGCACATGCCTCCACTATCAACATCAATGGCAAAGAATGCGCCATCGATACCACCGCCAACTACCAACTGGGTCCCGGCGTACAACATACAGCCTTCACACTCACCATCGGCACAACTCAACACAACTGCTATCTGTTGGAAATCGACCTCACTAACCGCTACAATACCGTTGAGGAGTATCAATCACAGAGCCGAATGGGTGCTACCGAAACATTAGCAAGTGCCTACCGACAACTCAATGCCGAACAGCACCGCACCATTGCAGGTGTCAACTGCAATTTCTGGGTAGTCAGTTCACAAAACACAGGCACAATCAAAGGCATGCTCGGACAACCTTTCTCCGCTACGGCTCGCAATGGCGTCCTAATAGGAGAACCAAGCGATTGGAACGCAGGACATGGCGACCGCGGTGTTGTAATGATCGACCGACAAAAGAATGTCTATATCGACAATATGAACTTCGCTGGCACCGTACATATCGCATCCAACGACTATTCTATACGCGATGTCAATCGCACTCGCGAACTACCCGACCAAGACGAGATAACTCTCTTCAATCATTATATCGGCTCCAATCCCACTCGCTCCACCGATGGAATCGAAATCGTCTTCTCTACCAACGAGTGGAATATCAACGGCACTATGTCTTGCACCGTCACCGCTGTCAACCACACAGGAGGAACGGTCCTCACATCTGGTTTCGGCGTACTGCAAGGACGAGGAACAGGTGCAACCGCCCTGTCACAACTCAAAGTCGGAGATACCTTCACAATGTCATTAGGCATCGTATCTACTAACGACGAGAACCTTCGTCCCAACATCATGCAAATGGTGACCGGAAATGCACTCATACTCAAAGATGGAGTCCAAACCTATCGCAACACCAACGAAGCATACAACAACCAAAACTATCCGCGCACTGTACTTGCCACAAACGCTGCACGCAACAAGTTCTGGATGATGGTGGCCGAAAAACCAGGCATGTTCTCTGCTGACATGTGCGCTATTCTGCAAAAATGCGGGGCTACCGAAGCCGCAGGATTAGACGGAGGCGGTAGTGCGCAGATGTGTATAGACGGCACAGTTATCAATACCACCACCGACGGTGCGCCAAGACAGGTAGCCAACTCCATCTGGGTTTTCTCGACAGCACCCGATGACTCCGTCGTAACACAAATAGTACCTTCAGTCACCAATATCGAACTGCCGCTCTATGGCACACTTCAGGTACAGTTCCTGGCATACAACCAATATGGTGTCCTCCTCAATAAAGACTTGCAAGGAGTACAACTCACCTGCGACCCGCAAACAGGCTACATAGACAACAACGGGCATTTTGTCTGCATCGGTGCAGGAGAGGTAACCGCTACTTATGGCAACGCACAAACAACCATACATGTCGCTGTAAAAGAGGGAACAGATATAAGCATCCGATTAGATAGCGTACTCATATCCGACGACACCGACTATGCCATAGAAGTATATGGTATCATCGACTCTGAAAAGTCGCCCCTGCAACCTAAGGCTCTGAAATGGACCACACAAGACGCAACAATCTGCTCCGTCACACAAGAGGGAGTAATCAATGGCGTCAACAACGGCTACTGCTGGGTCTATGGTACGCTCGGCGATAAAACCGACTCTATCCGTGTAAAGGTCGAAATACCTGAACATAAACCGCTTGCATGGTGTACCGACTTTGCAAACGGCAACATACAAATCACAGGCAGTAATGCTGCATGGAACACACAAGCCGTACTGCAAGCCGACAACAAAACTGCCGTAACCATACACTTCACAGGAGGCAGAGGAGCAAATCTCAAACTCATACCCAATACCCCGCTCTATAGTCTGCCCGACTATGTGGAACTATGCTACGAACCGAACGACTTCCCTATACAAAAAATAACGGCTACAATCTATGCCAACAACAGCAGCAAACTCTATAATTATACCACTACAAGCAACACACCCAACGAAGCCAACCGACTCGTTATCAACATCGACAGCGTACTTGGCAACCCCGACGACATCGCCATCTATCCTGTAAAGTTGGGCTATATCAGTTTCTCACTCGATGTAACCGCAGAGCAGAAAGACTACACCATGCTTCTTGACAAACTCTATCTGCACTACGGGGAAATATCTCTCGGCATCAATCCTGCCACCACCGACGCTTGGAGCATATACCCCAATCCTACCTGCGACGCACTTGTCATTCACGGCGCAAAAACGGGCGACACAGCCATCTTATACAACCTGCAAGGGCAAGTCATTGCACAAACCGCCCTACAAGGCGAAAACGACATACTGAACATCCAAAATCTTTCTTCAGGACAATATCTTCTGAAAATCAATAATACCACCACCAAAGTAATAAAGAAATGAAAAACACAACCAAACCGTCTTCCTGCAACAAACTATGCACGCTCAAGACTAATCCGTGGTTCTGGGTACCCACGCTCTATTTTGCAGAGGGGGTCCCATATTTCCTGGTCAATAATATCTCGGTAATGATGTTTGCCAAGATGGGAGTTCCAAACGACCAACTGGCTTTCTTCACTACACTACTCTACTTCCCTTGGTTTCTCAAAGGCCTATGGAGCCCTATCGTCGATGTAGTCAAAACCAAACGATGGTGGATAATCTGTACTCAAATACTGCTCACCATCCTATGTGTCCTGCTTACCATAACCCTTCCTCATCCCGACGAAGCACTCATCGCTGCCAAAGGAACATCCGTAAGCGTATTTTGGCTGACCCTTGTTCTCTTTATCATCGCTGCTTTTGCCTCCGCCACACACGACATTGCTGCCGATGGCTTCTATATGTTGGCGCACAGCCACAGTAGTCAGGCGCGCTTTATAGGTATACGCTCCACATTTTACCGTATCGCATCTGTCTTTGGACAAGGAGTTCTCGTACTCATTGCAGGTGTCATCGAAACAAAAACCAACAACATACCGCTTTCATGGCAAATCACATTGGGAGTAACGTCCGTCGTCATGTTTCTCATTACCCTCTATCATATCTTCATGCTTCCTAAAGCCAAAGACGATGCTCCCCGCAACCTTACCGACTCCTCCCATTCATTTCGCGAGTTGGGTAGTTCGTTCTCCACTTTCTTTACCAAGAAAGGTGTATGGTTGGCAATCTTGTTTATGCTCCTCTATCGACTTCCCGAAGGCTTCCTTATCAAACTCTGCCAACCGTTCTTGGTCGACCAACGCGAAGTCATTGTTAACGAGGCAGGCAAAATTATCGGTGGCGGATTAGGTCTTAACACCGGTATGGTCGGCTTGCTCTATGGAACAATTGGTGTCATCTTCTTGTTGGCAGGAGGTATCTTCGGGGGTATCTACATCTCCAAGAAGGGTCTAAAACGCTCCCTTTGGCTCATGGCTGCGTGTATGACGCTCCCCTGTCTCACCTTCGTCTATCTCAGTTCCTACCTGCCCACCAGCCCCACACTCATAGGCTTGGCTATCTCTATCGAACAGTTCGGGTACGGCTTCGGATTCACTGCCTACATGATGTATATGATGTACTTCTCCGAAGGCGAATTCAAAACATCTCACTACGCCATCTGTACCGCCTTCATGGCACTCAGCATGATGCTGCCTGGCTTCGTCGCAGGAACTATCGAAATGGCAATAGGCTATACCGCATTCTTCTGGATGGTCATGGCTTGCAGTTTCGCTACACTCTTGGTCACCTTCCTGGCTTATAGGCAAGTAGATGACGACTACGGCAAAAAGTAATACAATGCATTAACATTAAAAGCAATATGAACATAAAAAGCCATATCCCTAATACTATCACCTGTTGTAATCTCCTCTGCGGTAGTGCTGCCATCATTCTCTCTACGCAGAACCTCTTTGTTTGTGCCTTCCTCTGTATCATTCTCGGAGCAGTCTTCGACCTCTTCGATGGTATGGTCGCACGAATGCTCAAGGTCTCAAGTCCGCTCGGGCTGCAACTGGACTCACTGGCTGACGACATCACCTTTGGACTTGCACCTGCCCTGATGCTCTATTTCTTTCTCAAACCCTTGTTGGGACTATGGAGCCTCATCGCACTGCTCATGGCGGCATTTTCTGCCTTGCGTCTGGCGAAGTTCAATATCGATGAACGCCAGCGTACAGGATTCATCGGATTGGCAACCCCCGGCAATGCCATCTTCTGGGGTTCCGTTTGTTGTCTGCCATGTCTGTTCAACGGGGCGCATCCCGAAGCCGTAGCAGCCACACTGCTCGTCCTTTCCCTCTTCAGTTGCTATCTCTTGCTGGCGGAAATACCATTCTTCTCCTTCAAGTTCCACAGCCTTTCGTGGAAAGATAACAGCAGAGCCTACATCTTTCTCATCGTCGCAGCAATACTGGTGCTGTGCGCCGTCGTATGGGCAGTCCTTTGCCATAACCCCCAACTCGTCTTCGCAGGCAGTGCAGGGGCTATCCTGTGGTATGTGCTGCTCAACATAATCATTCACCTTTTCCGTAAGCAATAACAATCCCTGCCCTATGCTGTCCACTGTTCGACACTTCCGCACCGTCCTCACTGTCGCCGCCACCCTTGTCGTAACCGTTTCCCTCAAGGCTGCCGACATCCCTTCTGACTATTACACTGCCATCAACAACCAAGCCGACTCCCTTCTCAAAGCGCAGTTGTTCCAGATTTGTAGTGGTGGCACACGCGTGTCCTATGGCACACAGGGATACACCTATCCCGAAGGCATCTACTATCCAGGCTCGTGGAACTACTTTCCATTGACCGACCGGAAAGCAAACGATGCAATATGGGACATGTACTCCAACACCGTGCGCTACTTTCCCAACGACAGTGGTTCTGCAGGAGGTATTCAGATAGAGCACTGCATACCCAAGTCCTGGTGGGGTTGGAACAGCGGTGCTTCCGGCTCCGCCAAACGGGCATACCAGGACCTCTACATCCTCAATCCGTCCGACGCACAAGCCAATGGGCAGAAGAGTAACTATCCACCGGGACATGTTTCCAAAGCCGATAAGTTCAACAATGGCTCTTTTCGCATGGACAAAGCCGCTTCCTCTGCCTACGGGTGGATTTGCTTCGAACCGGCGGAAGAGTATCGGGGCGATTTCGCACGAACCTATTTCTATGCAGTCACCGCCTACCAGGACCTACCATGGGGCGCAGGTAACAAAGAGTATCTCCGATACCTCTCCGACAGCACCTACCTCGTCTTCCAGGACTGGCTCATTCAAGTACTGCTCGATTGGCATCGGACTGACCCTGTCAGCAGGAAAGAAATCGAACGCATCGACGCTATCAGCACCATTCAAGGCAACAGGAACCCCTTTATCGACTATCCCGAACTGGTCGAGTATATATGGGGCAACAAACGGGGACAAACCGTCATTCTCAGCCAACTCACCTGCGCCACCGACACCGCTGCCTATACGCCGCAGGAAGACTACACCAACTTCGCCGCCTACTCTCCCTCCGACAGAACGGAGAACGGATTTACTGCCCGATGGCTTAACTTCCACACCGACTGTCTGTTGCAAGTCTATACCAAACACCTCGAAGGTTCCAACGACACACTTCTCAACCTGCCTACCGTCACACCCAACATCCTTAACGCTGCCGAAGGGGTTAGTACGATCGGAAAACTCAATTCCGCTGGCACTTCCGGTACGGTCTTAGGCTCCGGAAATACCGACGGCGGTATCCTCTTACGCAATCTCCATTCTCGTGGCAACACATCGCTGCATTTCCGTGCCAACATCTACCAGACTGCCTCAAAGGGCGAACTGCACATCTTCTTCAACGATAGCGAAAACCCCGATACCGTCATCACACTGCCCGCTTCACGCGACGAAGACTTCTACCATATCCCTGTACCTTCGGGAACTGACTCGCTGCGACTCTTGTCGGTAGGAGGCTCCACCGCCAAGCGTGCTTGTCTGCACGAATTATACATCGTGCAAGGAGACCTGTGCGAAACACAAGTACCCCTCGAGGATTACCCTATGCACATCGAAAACACCTCCTCTACCGAACCATTCTGCCAGCACTATGTCACAGTGCCTGCCTCGCTGAAAGGGTCCGACATCTTCTACCAACTCACTACCACCGACAATCAAACCTCCAACGAGGTATGTGTCAACCGATTACCTGTCCCCGAGAACATAACGCCTATCCCCGCACAACCCGTTGTCAAAACACAGAAAGTACTGCGTAATGGCGTTGTCTATATCCTTCACAACAACAACGAATACACAATCTTAGGGCAGAAGAACTGATTTCCTGAAAATCTGTTTACATTTCCATAGCCTCCTGCACTCGCCAAAAGTGTCGGTCCGTTCAACCTACCCTTTGCCTCCCCTATTATTTACTATATATTTCAAACGATTTATATACGATTTATATAGGACGCATATAGGA
>CAVHKB010000146.1:0-6825 GCA_963636305.1 Prevotella sp. P5-108 | reverse complement strand
AAGGTATATATTTTTATATGATATTACAATATGTCACGAATAAAGTCATGTAACTGGTGAAATAAGGGTGGATTTGGGCAGAAAAGGGCGAAAAATATGTTGTATAACATAATTTTTGCTATTGCGGCAATAGAAAAAAGGGATTACCTTTGCGCTGTGATTGAAAGAAACAACACAATCTTTTTTGTACCTTAATAATTTAACAGACTAATACCTTATAGTAAAAGGGGCTCCGTGAGGAGTCCCTTTGCACATTTAGGGGTATAGGGTATGTTGTTGTAAGGTTGATTTTTCGTTGACAAATTGTATTGAGATGGGCATTGTATGCTGCTTGACAGGGCGAAGACAGGCTTGTTGTTGCTTTGTCGTTCGTAAATCACCCGTTAATCACCCAATAATCACCCAATAATCACCCAAGAATCACCCAAAGAAGACAGCAAGAGAATCCGTACCTTGAATATAGGTTGCAAGAAGACAGTTCGGAATGGGAAGCGTCGTGAAAAGAGGGGTTATCCTACAGTACAGGGTTATGACAGGGAGGGACAAGACGGGGAAAGGCAGGAAGCAGGCTTAGGATGATTGTTTCTTGTTGCGAAGACATACATCGCATTGCCCGCAGGGTTGGGAATCGGTCTCTCCGAAATAGGATAGCAAGACCTGACTTCGACAGAAACGGTCCTGCTCGGCATACTCCACCATTGCTTTGAGTTGCTTGATATAAAGCGACTTGCGTTCTTCGTAAACCTTTTCGGTCAGTTGAAGGTGATCGAGTTCGACGCGTTCGGAAACGAAAGTGATATAGGGTGTTTTCCTTCGTGGGATATATCGCAAGACTTTCTCTTTCGCCAGTTCTATCAGAATTTGATTGAGTTGTTTGGGTTGCATATCCAAGTTTTGAGCCATTGTGTTGTCGTGGATATAGACGGTGTCGGCAAAAACGCCCGTATAGTTGCGCAAGATGTAGTAGATGACCTTTTCTTGCAGCGGGGAGAGGTCCTGATGGTACAAGTCGTCTCTTGAGCAGATGAACTGTATGCGCGGGGATGTTTCTGTTTCTTCCTGATAGGCGAGATAGCCAGCCTGACAGAGGATTTGCACTGCGCTGAAGGTAGGCAGAAGGGGGAAGTGATAGGCTTTCGACAGATCGATAATGTGGAAGGGAAAACTGTGTCCCATACCGGAACCGATGCCAATCTCGTAGAAGTTACCGAGTGCTTCGTAAACCTGTTTGACGAACTGTCGCGGAGGATAGGTGTCGTTGACTCGTTTCTTGGTCTTTGTTTTGTCGGTCTCGTTATAGAGCAAGACAGCATACGCCTTGTTGCCATCTCGTCCTGCCCTACCCGCTTCTTGGAAGTAAGCGTCGATGGTGTTCGGAAGGTCCCAATGGATGACGAGGCGTACATCGGGTTTATCGATACCCATACCAAAAGCGTTGGTAGCCACCATGACCCTTGTTCCTTGCTTGGAGGCGGCGGAATAGTCGGTCCATTGCCGTTGTGCCTTATCCTTTTCGGTGGTGCTGAGACCTGCATGGTAGTAGGTAGCCGATATGCCTTGTTGCAGGAGCCAATCGGCAAGTTCCTTCGTGTGTTTCCTGTTGCGAGTGTAAACGATGGCACTGCCTTGCACCGCCTGCAAGATATGCAGGAGTTGCGCGAACTTATCGTCGGTATGCCGCACGATGTAGGACAGATTACTGCGCATGAAACTCTTCTGAAAGACATTCCAGATGCGCGGTTCACGATTGGGCATAGGAGGGAGGGACAACTTGTCTTGTATGTCCTTTACCACCTCCGGCGTAGCGGTAGCCGTAAGGGCAAGAACAGGTACATCGGGGAAATCTGTCCGAATCTGCGCGATACGCAAGTAGGGAGGACGGAAATCGTATCCCCATTTGGAGATGCAATGTGCTTCGTCCACAGCAATAAGATTGACGGGCAGCATAGACAAGCGTTTGCGGAAAGCCTCGTTCTCGAGACGCTCGGGCGAGACATAGAGGAACTTATAGTTGCCGAACTGACAGTTATCGAGCATCACCCGCACCTGGTTGCGCGTGATACCCGTGTAGATGGCATAGGCTTTTATATCTCTTTTGCGAAGGTTATCCACCTGGTCTTTCATCAGTGCGATGAGAGGAGTAACGACCAAGCATAGTCCCTCTTTTGCCATAGCAGGCACCTGAAAACAGATAGACTTTCCTCCACCTGTGGGCATCAGTGCCAAAGTGTCGTTGCCTGCATAGACACTGCTCACAATATCCTTTTGGAGAGGGCGAAAAGAGGTATATCCCCAATACTTTTGCAATATATCGGTGAAAAGGCTCATCGACACATTTGGTGCGTGCTGAAGCGTGTAAGGCTTGAGAGAATGACAGAACAAAAAGACAGACAGCGACAACCAAGCATCGGGTTGTTATTGTCTGTCCATTGTTTTCTAATCTTCGTCCGAATAGTATTTGTAATGGTCTTTGCTCTGCGAGTCATAACCATAGCCATAGCCATATCCGTAGCCATAACCGTATCCGGAAGCGTACCCATAACTGTACTTTCTGTATTTGGAACGGTAACCTTTTTTCTCAACAGGTATATCGGAGAAGACGAGTTGCACCTTGTCTTTGTAATCGATTTCCAACTGTTGCAGGGTACTCTTGCAGAAATACTTGTTGGTTTCCATACAGCGGACGACATAGAGCGTCAGGTCTGTCTGCGAGATAAGCGCACTGGCGTCAGGCACTTGTCCGATAGGCGAAGTATCGATGAGGATAAAGTCGTATCGTTTACGCAGTTCGTCGAGCATAGACACTACCTTGTCGGAATGTATCAACTCACCAGGGTTGGGGGGTATAGTACCTGCCAACAGGATATCAAAGTCGTAGGGTGTGTCTTTATGCACGACTTCATCCAATGTGCATTGGTCAATCAGATAGTTTGTTACGCCCAAGCCTGCGTCCAAGCCCAACTTCTCGTGGACATTCGGTTTGCGTATATCCATATCAATGAGCAGCGTCTTCTTACCTGTCATAGCGTACAATGCCGCCAAGTTGGTAGCCAGGAAAGTCTTTCCATCGCCCGATTGAGTGGATGTAATCGTCATTGTGATGTTCGTCTTTCGCCCAACGATAAACTCCACACGCGTTCTTATGGTGCGAAGCATCTCTGCATACGGCGAACGCGGACTCTTCTGCACCATTGTAGGGTTCTGCGAGCGGACATGACACAAAGAACCAATGAGCGGGAACTTCGACAGACGCTCCACCTCCACAGGGACACGGAACTTGTTATTAAGGAGTTCCAACAGCACTGCCAACACCAAAGGCACCAGTAAGCCGCACAACAGGTAGATAATTGTGGTCTTCCTCTGTTGATTAGCGTTAGTCACATAGAGCGTGCGCGCTTTGTCTAACACGGCATTATCAGGAGTGTTCGATGCTTTCTGTATCTCGGTCTCTGCCCGCTTCTGAAGGAAGAAAGTATAGTAATTGTCGTCTATCCTGTAGTTTCGCTCAATAGCGACCATCTCCAACTCTTTCTCAGGCAAGTTCTTAATATCCTGTTGTACTTGATGATAACGGGAGTACAGGTCGTTCTTCTCTATCTCTAAGGAAGCCCTCATTGAGTTGACCACTTCATGTATGGCAGCCGTAACATTCTCTATGTCTTTGGTGTACTTAGCGTAATAGACATTCTTGTCCGACAATTCGCCTCGCTGAATACGAAGGTCGTTGAGTTGCTGCACCAAGGTCATTAGCATCGGCTCATTAAGTCCTAAGGTGGAAGGAGCAATCACACTACCCTCTTCCATATTTGTCTGCAGGTATTGCACCAAATAATTCAAGTAGGTCTCTTTCAGGCGCAATGTCATTTCCTGCGCATCGTAGTCTTCCATCTTCTGCATCAGCGTCGAGGCATACGACGATACATCTACAAATTTGTTCTCCTGTCGGAAGTTCGTCATCGCACTCTCCGATACCGTAAGAGACTTCCTCAAAACCTCTAACTGCTCGTTTATGAACTTGATGGAATTGTTTGCAACATTGTTCTTACGGTCCAAGTTATCCTGCAAATAGAGTTGACTTAGTTTGTCTATAAACTCACAATCGCGCTGTGGAGTCTCGCTCACCAAACTCAGATTCAACACCGTAGAACCCTCGCTTACGAAACTTAAACCCAATCGCGACGAGAACTCATTCACTAACGAGGGCTTATCACGGAACTGGAAATAAAGTTTACCGCTCCGTACCATGTTCTCGGTAGGCCAGACTGTCGCCTCAAACAACGACGACTTAATCGGTTCACCATAGTGCGCCTCCGCCTGAAATGGCAAATCCTCGCTCGTGGAGGTAATCTTCAGTAAACCGTCCTCCTCTATCTGTATCTCGAAGAGCGTGTTGTAGGCGAAATACGATACATTCGCAGGCTCAATCAGAATAGGACTGCTACGATATAAGTTTCGGGTACGGAAACGACCTTGGGTAATGTACTCTACTTGCATAAAGGGCAACGAATCCACCACCCGTGTCATCAGGTCGTAAGACGACAACATAATGACCTGGTTGTTCACATTCTTGTAGCCCTGGTCCACACCAAATCCCTGCAACAACGCCTGCGAACCGCCATAAGAGTTACCGAACTCTTTTATCAGTATCGTACCTGACGACAAGTATTGTGGCATCCACTTCCTGTTCTCAAGCACCGCAAATGCCAGTGCTACAACTACACCGATAATAAACAGATACCAGTATCGCAAAATGCGTAGTACCCACTCCAATAGGTTGAACGAAGAGGTCTCCTCTTCCATTAGGTTAAGAGTCGGCTGTGTAGGCTGTGTGGTCTGAGAATCCATATTTATAGGTCGTGTTTTAGAATACTGATGTATAATTGAGTACCGATACCAATAACGATAACGATGAGGTAATCAAAGCAAGGAACCCGCTATAGGATGCCACCTTGTAAAAACTTCCTTTCGAACGCGCTACATAGATAACATCATTCGGATATACATAATAGTACTTACTGTCTATCAGCGTGTTCGTACGAATATCAAACTCCAATACTTCCGGCTCCGCATTGTCGCGCGGACGAATAATACGCACATGCTTTCTGTCACCCTGATTCATCAAATCACCCGACATCGCAAGTGCTTGATAGATGGTCAACTTGTCCTTGTATATCTGGTAGGTCCCTGAATTAATATCGCCTATTATCGTAAAGGTCTTGTTATATAAGGTCAGTTTAACTACCGCATCGGGAATAATCTCTCTGAACTTCTCTTGCACCAACGCCTCTGCCTCCTCTATCGTCAAGTCCTTTACCACAATTGGCTCCAAGAATGGCAAGTCAATGGAACCGTCTGAATAGACGCGATAAGATTTAACATCCGACAATGTCGAACTGTTTGCACCGTCAGTAATAACCTTTGAGATCGTCTCATCCATTGTAATCAACCGATAGATAATCTCGTCATTGATATGAATACGATACGGCTCGTACAACGATTTCTCGTAATGGGGCAAATCTTTCCTCTCCTGAAGCAGTCCTACCACCCTATGCGAGTAACAGCCCGTAAGAAGCATAACCGCCAACAACAACACACAACTTCTATATATCGTCCGCGCTTTCATCGGCTATTTTCCTCCTTTGTTTTGAACTGGCTTAACGATAAAACGGTCAACCAATGTATAGATGAACACACCAAACGACAGCGTCGAAGCAGTCACCGAAACCGCTGCACCCGCAGAGTTGATTCCAAACGCCTGACCTCTCATCTGCTGTATGTATATAACATCATTCGGCTCTACATAATAGAACTCCGAGTTGATAATGTCTTCCGAACGCACATCAAAAGTCTTGATCACCGTACTGTCTTCCTGCTCACGAATAATATGCACCCTCGAACGGTCACCAAAATCCGCTATATCTCTCGCCATGGCTAACGCCTCAAATATAGTGACCTTCTCTTTGGTTATAGGGAACCTACCCGACGACTGCGCACCAATCACGGAAAAATATCGCTGAACAATCTGTATCTCTACCGATATATTAGGCATCGTCCCCTCCTGAACAAGAACACCCGACAACAACTCCTCCAACTTATGCTTCACCTCCCTCGTTGTCAAACCCATTACCGGAACCAAACCTATCGATGGAAAGGAGATACAACCCTCATCGTCCACCATATAAGTGTACAAATCGGTCGACGAGTAACCCGTATTGTTGCGCAGTAGTTGATAACTATTCGATAATCCCCCGTTGAAATAATTGGCAGTCTTCTCATCTATCGCATACACATGAATATACAACCGGTCACCTTTCTGCAAACGATAATCCGCATAGGTCAGTGTATCCGCATAAGAAGGTATATGCTTGTCAGCAGGCTGCATATAGTTCACCTTTCGGGAGGTCACACACGAACCCAAGCCAACGACCAACATTGCCGTCAGTAAGAAATGCAATAGATATTTCGACCAATCCGTGTACCTCATAATAACGAGTAGCAAGACACAATATCTTTGCAAAGGTACGGCTTTTTTTGAATATCCACAATAGTAACTCTGCAAATATATTCATTTTGCATATTTTTTGCATACATCTTGCCTCCGAGCAGCCACCTCCCTGCCCACCGACAGACTTTCATTCCTCACCAAAAACATTAGATTTCGCCCTCATCCCGCTAAACAATCTAAACCTTTCACCTCCCTCCTACCCTCCGTTCCCCTACCCTTCCCCTCAAAACTCCCCTCTGCCAAGCCCTGTGTTTCCTACCACTTTCAAAGGTTTTATATACGATTTATATAGGACGCATATAGGACGAATATAGGATGAA
>CAVHKB010000145.1:0-6837 GCA_963636305.1 Prevotella sp. P5-108 | reverse complement strand
TGTAGAGCCATAGCGTGCTATGGCTCTCCCCACACCATACAAATCCATTCAACCCTCCACCGTGCGCTTATGCTCACTGTAGAGCCATAGCGTGCTATGGCTCTCGACTCCCCTTCGCAGAACGAACAACTTGTTCCCCTCAAACTATACATTGCCCCTCTACCCAACAATACATATTAATTGTTAATTATTAATTGTTAATCGCTAATTGCCCCCGCCCTCCGTCCACAAACGCCCCTCCCCGCAAAAAATCATATACCATAATCCCATTTGCATAATTTGCACGAATTTTGTAATTTTGCAAATTGTGCGATATATGTATTTATGAAGAATATAGCCTTTATCATCAACCCTATTGCGGGAACACACAATAAGCGTCGTATCCCTAAATTAATCGACAACCTGCTCAACCACGAGCAATGGAACACCGACATCGTATTCACCGAATACAAAGGACATGCCACCGAACTCGCTCATCAATATGCTCAAATGGACTTCGACGCTGTTGTCGCTGTCGGTGGAGATGGAACAGTCAGTGAAGTCGCAAGCGGACTACGCGACACAAAAACAGCATTAGGTATCTTGCCTATCGGATCAGGGAACGGATTGGCTCGGCACCTCAATATACCCTTGCGACTGCCTCGTGCCATCGAAATGCTCAATAAGTCCGAAGCCATTTCCATCGACTATGCACTCCTCAACAATCATCCTTTCTTCTGCACTTGTGGGTCGGGATTCGATGCACTCATCAGCGAACATTTTGCAACGGCTGGTAAAAGAGGACTAACTACTTATATACGCCAAATAGTAAAAGACATCTTCCAATACACCCCGCAACACTGTATCCTGAAAGGCGACGGGATAGACATCGAAACAGATGCCTTCCTCGTAACGGTCGCCAACGCCAATCAGTGGGGCAATGCTGCCTTCATAGCACCAAAAGCAAGCATTCAAGATGGGTTGTTGGACATTGCTGTCTTGTCCCCTTTCCCTATATTGGCTGTTCCTGGTCTGGTTATGCAACTGTTCACCAAAACACTCGATAAAGACCTCTTTATGACCACCGTCCGTACTCGCGAACTCACACTCACACGCTCCGAAATAGCACCCTTCCATTGCGATGGAGACCCCATTGAAGTAGGAACAAACGCACAGATAAGCGTGGTACCCAATGGGTTGCGCGTACTGGTCGAGAAACGATTCTAAACGATGAATATATGACCGTCAAATTTATCAATAAGAGCAATAACCCCTTGCCCCGTTATGAGAGCAAACAGGCGGCAGGAATGGATATACGATGCTTCCTGCAACAACCTGTCACACTCCAACCGCTCGAACACCAACTACTGCCTACGGGGCTTTTTATCGAGTTACCCGAAGGATACGAAGCGCAAATACGGCCGCGCAGTGGATTAGCCCTGAAGCGCGGACTGACCGTCCTCAATACTCCCGGAACTATCGATGCTGACTACCGAGGAGAAATCGGCGTCATACTTGTCAACCTAAGCGGTGAACCGCAGACCATAGAATCTGGCGAGCGTATATGTCAGATGGTTATCGCGCGACACGAACAACCCGCAATAGTCGAGGTCGAAACACTATCCGACACAGAACGGGGAACAGGAGGATTCGGGCATAGTGGACTAAAATAAAACATACTTGAAAAAGCCTTTCTACATATTGCTGACCTTCTTGTCACTTTCCTGCTTCGCTCTTGCAGCAAAAAACGAAGCAGCGGAGCAAGTCTATCTCTCGCCGCAGGAACAATGCTTCCGCTACTATCTGTACGACGCACAGCGTGCCTTGGAGCAAGATGATTATGTGCGTGCAGTAGCCTCCTACCTGTTCCTGGCGCAGCAGAACCCTAACGACGCCGCTGTTCAACAGAACTTGGGAATAATCTGCCAGGCAATAGGCGAGAAAGAATGGGCATTGAAATACTATGCCTCTGCCTATCGGAACGATCCGATCAGTTATTGGGAAAACTATGCACTGCTTCTCTACGAGCAAGACCCGTCGTCGGCTATCCGTATCCTCGAACAGACACGAAAATCTCTTCCAGATAACAGCGAGGTGCTGGAGGCGTTGGTCAATGCTTATTCCTATCAGGCAATGTGGAAGAAAGCAATCAGAATACAGGAATATATCTGCTACTTGGATGGACTGACACCCTATACGACTATGCCGCTCTATCGGTTGTATATCGCAAATGGTCAAACCAAAAAAGCATTGCAGTTGCTCGATGACTACCTCGACGAAAATCCCGAAGACTATCGGTTCCAGTCCTTTCGAGGTGATGTGTACCTCTCTTTGGGCAAAAAAGAACAAGCCCTGAACCTCTATCACAACGAAGAACAGCGTCACCCCGACAACCCTTATGTCTTGCTCTCATTAGCCGACTATGCTGCTCGCTGCAACGACACAACACAGTGCAACAACTATATTTTGAAAGCGTTGCATTGCGATGTCCTCAGTGTAGAGCAGAAAATAAAAACCTTGCAGAATGCATCGAAATGGTTCTCTCAACAAAACGGACTAATGGAACGCATACTGCAAGAAATGGCAGAAGACTATCCCCTCTCCGAACAAGTTTACGACGCCCAAGATAAGTACTACTCCGCACAAGGCAACTATAGTAAAGCAGCAGAGGCTCTGCGTCAAATGACCGACATCAACCCCAACAATCCTCATACTTGGGCGCGTTGGTTGCAATTACTCCAATCTGACACAACCGCATGCGACAGCGACTACGAATATGTAATACGCAATGGTTTTCAATACAAGGGTACTGACAATCAGTGGTATTATTGGATGGCTGCACTTCTCCTCTCCAAACAACAAACGGACTCTGCTATTCTCATCGCCGAACAAGGAATACAACTCACTGTATCCACCGCCGACGATACCCGCTATCGTTTTATGATGTTGAGTATGCTTGGAGATATGTATATGGATAAGGGCAATCTCGAAAACTGCTATCGTATTTATGAGGAAGCCCTGCTTCTGGCACCGGAGAACGCTTACATACTCAACAACTATGCCTACACGCTTTCTGTCAACAACGGCGATTTGCGCAAGGCGGAACGAATGAGCCGTAAAACCATCGAGAAGGAACCAGATAACCCCACCTATCTTGACACCTACGCTTGGATATTGCACCTGCAAGGACAAAACTTCCTGGCAGAATTCTATATCAAAAAAGCAATGGAGAACCAACCAAAGGGACAAGAAGACCCAACCCTCCAAGAACACTATGACATCATTATTCAAAAATAAATAACAACAAGAATGAACATCAAAAAAATAACATACATCGCTGCGTGTGTCGCAACTCTCTTATTCTTGCAAGGATGTTCCACGCAACGCTCAACGGCAATCCAATCATCCAAAGCCGACCGTGAACGCCACGAGATTCTACAGCACATCGTCCTTGCACAATCCTCTTTTCAATCCGCAGAGGTCACGAAAATGCGCTACACGCTAACCTACGCCGACCGACAAATGGCGGCCAATGGAAGTCTGAAGTTCATCAAAGACTCTGTCATATCTTTCTCGCTCCAACCTGTAATGGGCATCGAACTGTTCAGGGTCGATATTACACCCTCACAAGTCTCTATTGTAGATAAAATGAACCGCAGACTCGCTCTTCTCACCTACCCAGAATTGTCCGACTATATAGGTTTGACCATCGTCTTCGAAGATATACAGGCACTGACAATGCAACATATTTTTGCGTTCGGCAAAAAAGATATCTGGCAACAATCTTTCTCTCTCGATAAAGTCAACTCCCAACATCGCATAAACTTCACAGATAACGCAATCGACTATTCTTTCTTGTTCGATGCTGTCAACTATCTACTACAGGAAACACAACTCTCATCCACCCAAATGAATGCATCGGTACTTATCGCTTATCGCAACGAAACACAAACCGACGATGTCCTATTCCCCGAAACAGTAGACATAAACTACATACATCCCGCACGGCATATTGCACTCTCACTGACAATGTTGCGCAGGCAATTTAATAGGAAAGTTAACTATTCCCCAATCAACACTGCCAACTATAAGTTAGTTGATATATCCACTATACTACCATAACCCCTATGAGCATAAAACGATTCTGCATATTCTTTCTGTGCTTGTCTTGCCTTTCCTGCAACCTTTCCGCCCAAAGTGTAAAAGAATTGGAAAAGCAACGCAAGCAGACTCTCCAGCAACTGGAGAATACGGGCAAAATGCTCAAACAAACAAAGCAGAACGAGAAATCTACCCTCAACAAACTGAACCTGCTCAATAAGGACATAAAAACGCGTAAAACCCTTATCGCTAATATCAACAGGGAAATAACAGCCCTCGACATTGAGATGCAGGTACTGAATACCGAGAAACAGGCTCTGCAAAAGCAATTGCAACAATTGCAAGACGACTATGCCGAACTCGTTCGGCAAACCCACTACACTTCCATGCAGTGCAGCCCTCTATTGTTCATCCTGTCTGCCGACAATTTCGACCAAATGGTCCGCCGTATCCGCTATATGCAGGAGTTTGCCGACTATCGGAAACAACAGGTCGCTGAAATAAAGGTCAAACAACGCGAAATCGACAATAAAAACCTCCAACTCGAACAGAACAAGCAAAGCAAACAAGAGGTGCTGCAGGTGCGTAAGCGTGAACAAGACAACCTCCGTCGCGACGAACGCAAACAGCAAAGCATGCTCAACGAACTCAAAAAGAAAGAAAAGTCCTTGCTCGCACAACAGAAACAGCAACAGAAAAAAGCAGACGAACTGAACAGGCGCATCGACCAAATGATACAGAAAGAGGTCAAACGCACCGCAAGTACCATGACCAAAGAAGAGAAACTCGTTGCAGGTGGCTTCGAGAAAAACAAAGGACGACTCCCCTGGCCTACCGAGAAAGGTTTCATCAGCGGACAGTTCGGCGTACAACAGCATCCCACGCTCGCTCATGTAACGGTCAACAACCGAGGCATCTACATACAAACAACTAACGGCTCCGATGCGCGTAGCGTCTACGAGGGTGTCGTGTCGGCTGTGTTTGTTTCCGACGGGCAAAATGTAGTCATCATCAAGCACGGTAACTACCGTACCGTCTATAGCAACCTCACCAAACTCTACATAAAGAACGGCGACAAGGTAACTGCCAAACAAAAGATTGGTCGTATCTACACCGACCCCGATAACGACAACAAAACTGAACTCTTCTTCCAAATCCGCAAAGACACAGAAGTGCTGAACCCGTCTTTGTGGTTAACCAAACAATAGAAAACCGTTTTACACTTATGAAAGCAAGAATAGGACTCCTTCTGACTGTCGTGCTGCTTCTCTCTGCATGCAAACAGGATAACTGGATCGATTGGAAACTGCAAAACGAGTTGTGGTTCTCACAGAACGCACTCAAAGAGAATGTAATGACTGCCCCGTCGGGGAGTGGACTGCAATATACCATTCAATACGAAGGCAACATCTACGACGCCATGCCTTCACGCTCGGCAACGGTTGTCGTTGACTACACAGGCAAACTGATTAACGGCAAAATCTTCGAACAAGGAACTGCCACACTCTCAGTCTCAAGCCTCATCGAAGGATTTCAAGAAGGACTTTCCCTCATGCATGTTTCCGGCGATGCCGTATTCTATATCCCCTATACTTTGGGCTATGGCGAAACGGGTACAGGTACAGAAGGTTCCTCTTCGTTTATCCCACCTTACTCCACACTCATCTTCGAAGTACACTTGGCTGGCATTCTCGAGAATTGAAACAACGCTTCCTCTATATTACAATCCTCCTCCTCTGCTGCTGTTGCGACGGCACCACCTATAGGAGCAGTGTACCATCCTATCCTGTCGGGATGCGCATCAATATCTTGGCGGAATATCCCGATTTCCAAGCCACTTCCACCGGCGCATATCTCATCTTCCAACAACCCCGCTACCCAACAGAAGCCGTCGGATATGCAGGTCTGCTCATCTATGTCGCCATGGACGCTCAATATCATGCCTACGACCTTGCCTGCCCCCATTGTCTTAACCAACAACAAGGTGTAACCGTCGACGGATTTTTTGCCGTCTGCCCTATCTGCAAAGAACAATATGACTTGAGTTTCGGACTCGCTGTACCTACCAAAGGCATCGCCTCTGAAGCCCTGAGGCAATATACTGCCACCTACAGCAACGGCTATCTCACTATCACAAGCAACTGACAACCATGATACTACCCGACGAAGTCATCCGTATAGGAAAGGTCCGAAAAACCAACAACGCAAAAGGTGAACTCCTCTGTCTGCTCGAGAACGACCTCTTCGCTGAAGTCTTACCTCCATTCATCGTCCTGCGTTGCGACAATATCCTTGTGCCGTTCCATATCGAAAACTATCGCTTCCGTGGCGAAGACCAACTGCTCCTGCAACTCGAAGCGATCACCGAAGAACGCCAGGCACAACGCTTGTGCAGCGCCGAACTCTACCTTCTGCTATCCGACCTTCCGCAGGAGATAATCGAATCCATGCCGCAACCTACTTTGGAGGGATTCACGCTCATCGACGAACAGAAAGGCGAGTTGGGACAGATAGTCGCAATCGACGACTCTACCATCAATATCCTTTGGAAACTCAACAACGGAACCCTCATTCCGGCACACCAAGACTTTATCCGTACCGTCGATACTGCGAAAAAAATCGTATTCACCTCCCTCCCCGAAGGACTCCTCTGAAACAACCCCCTCCCTCCCCCTCCCCTCCACCCTGCAAATCTATTCAATCCTCCACCGTGCGCTTATGCCCACTGTAGAGCCATAGCGTGCTATGGCTCTCAAC
>CAVHKB010000144.1:0-6902 GCA_963636305.1 Prevotella sp. P5-108 | reverse complement strand
CTTATAACCTTCCCCAAAATCTCTTATAACCACTCCCCAACCACCTCTTTTAATATTTCCGACCCACTCCCCAAACTATCCCCAACAACTCCCAATCATCTATAAGAGCAATCCCACCCACCCCCGCAAACGCACCACAAACACCCTACAACTCCCCTATACCCCCATCCCGCAGCGCCCCTTATTTTTCCGAGACCTGCGTATAGGATAACCAGAACATAAGCAGAACATAAGCAGAACATAATAATACTTTCGTAATACTTTGAAGCAATGGCAAAGATAGTTTTAACGGACCCTGTAGCGGCATTGAGTGGCCGTGCAGGCGCAGACGACAAGATCGTCTTCCGCACTCGCAATGGGCGTACCCACGCCTACGTCATTAAACACCCGAACACGGCCCCGCACAACGCCAAGCAGCAGGCGCACACCTCCCGTTTTGGAGCGATAGCTCGTCAGGTGCGTGAAGAGATGTCGGATGCTACCCGCCGCGCATATTGGGAGCAGGAGTTTGCGGCCTATACCCGTCGCCACAACTCGTCCTCGAAGCGCCCGTTGCAGTCGAATGAAATCCCGGCTTACGATTCACGCCGCAAGCCGCCTATCACGACGCTCTACGGCTACATTTTTCACACCCTCTACGAGGCCCCCAATTCCTAAAATTAATAATGTTGTCTTTGGGGCGTACCCCCTACCTGCGTGTTTCACCCAATTCCTAATTCATAATTCCAAATTCCTAATTAGATAACGCCCCTCCGCTCCCCTGCCCCTATAGCGTTTTTTAGCGCGGGATACTATACCGCCTGAACGGCTCGCAGAGCCGCCTTACTTCACGGCGCATATTAATTGTTAATTTTTAATTGTTAATTAAATATCATTTTCTTAGTGCGGGATATTATCCCGCCCAAGCGGCTCTGCCGCCCTCCCATATCGCTGCCCGACCGGCTCCGTAGAGCCGCCTCATCATACTTGGCATGTTAATTGTTAATTCTTAATTGTTAATTGAACGATACTTTGCATGTTAATTGTTAATTCTTAATTGTTAATTGATTCCCATGTGGGTTATTCTCAGTCTTTTATCCGCCCTTTGTTTGGGTTTTTACGACATAAGCAAGAAGCGTTCGTTGCAGCAGAACAGCGTGCTTGACGTCTTGACCGTCAGTCTGCTTATCTCGTCGGCGTTGCTTGCCGTTCCGTTGTTGTTGTCGCGTTTTGCGCCCGAGGCCATGCAGCCGACGCTGTTCTACGTGCCTCGTGTCGGTTGGCAGGCACACCTGCTTATCCTGCTCAAATCGTGTATCGTGCTCAGCTCGTGGGTGTGTGCGTATGTCGCTATCAAGTACCTGCCGCTCTCCGTTGTGTCGCCTATGCAGGCCACTCGCCCGATGTGGACGCTTATCGGCGCGATGGTCTTGTTCGGTGAGGTGTTGAACGGTTGGCAATGGGCAGGCGTGGTCTGCGCATTGGGCAGTATCTTTGCGCTTTCCGTGGGGGAGCACCGCTCCGATAAGCAAGCGAGCGACACGCCCGCCGGCAACCGAAGCCGCTACTATGTCTGCCTCTTTCTCGCTATCGTTATCGGTTCTGCCAGCGGCTTGTACGACAAGTATATGATGCGGCACTTCGACCATAACGCCGTGCAGGTCTATTACACGTTCTACCAGACCCTCATGATGGCGCTTGCTTTGGCCATTCGGAACATCCGCCGCCGCACGCACCGGTCGCCTGCGGGCACGTTTCGTTGGACGTGGGCGATAGCGGGCATATCTGTTTTTCTTGTGTTGAGCGACTATGTCTATATGTTGGCGTTGAGCGACACCGCCTCGCTTATCTCGGTGGTCTCCACCATTCGCCGCGGCGGCACCGTCATTCCCTTTCTGTACGGACTTATCGTGTTGAAAGAAAAAGACCCATGGAAGAAGATTGCCTGCCTCGTGGGCATCATCGCCGGGCTACTCTGTTTGGCGTTGGGCAGTTGCTGATTGCTCCAAAAAGACATCGTGTCCCACCAACGGAATATCTTGTTCGCTCTCGTTGCCGACAAGAAAGCAAGGGGGAGATATATCCCCCTCAACAATCTGCACAAACCATATTTTTCTGGCAGTTGTTTTGAGTTTTCTGGCAAAATGTTGCATCTTTGTCAGATAAATCGTACCTTTGCACCTTGATAAGTGTGCCTGCGCCCCGAAACCTGAAAAGGTCAGGCTGTTTACGAACCAACCGAATTTCGATTATGAAAGAGATTTTGTGGGCTATCATTGCCCTGTTTGCGGCTTTCCTGTTGTTGAGCATACGCATCATCCTCAAGCGGAACGGCGTGTTCTCAAGCAAGCATATCTCCCAAAGTAAACCTATGCGCGACAGAGGCATCGGCTGCGCAAAATCGCAGGACACAGAAGCCCGCAGGCAAGATGAAAAGAAAATAGATGTGACCAAGTTGTGAGAAGAAAAAACCGTTGCGCCCGCTTTGTGCGTAACTCGAAAATCCTCTCGCCTCCCGAAAGTCCGATAACTGATATTGAAAACTATAATAAAAAGAAAAACTATGAATAAAATTCAGATTTGTATCAATGTAGTCTTTGGAGTACTCATTGTCGTTTTGGCGGTATTGTTCTGTGTCTTTGGCGTTTCCAAGCGTCCTGCATGCGCCCCAAACGAGTCGGCGGCAACCTCTGTCGAGTCCGACCATTTCCCTGTGGCTTACATCAATATCGATAGCCTCCTGATGAACTATGTTTTCGCACAGGAAGCCAACGAGAAACTCATGAGCAAACAAGAGGACGCCCGTCTGCAGTTGAACCAGAAAGCACGCTCCCTCCAAAACGATATGGCGGAGTTCCAGCGTAAGTTGGACAACAATGCTTTCCTCAGCCGTGAACGCGCCGAAGCTGAAGCACAGCGACTGCAAAAGCGTCAGCAGGACTTGCAGGACCTCGAGGCTAAACTCACTCAGGATATCATGCTCGAGAACCAGAACCTGAACCTCCAACTGCGTGACACGCTTGACAATTTCCTGAAAGACTTCAACGCCGACGGACGCTACGAACTCATTCTGTCGAACACGCAAGGTGATAATATCTTGTTCTCCAAACCCCTATACGACATTACAAACGAGGTCGTTGCTGCCTTGAACAACCGTTATCCCAAGAAAAAGAAATAAACCACTTTCCCTTTCTTGCCAATCAACAAACCCTTAATCAACAACTGCTACGAAAGGTCAGTTGAGACATATCATACTCTACAAGCCCTATTGGCCCTATATCTTGGTCGATATATGCCTGCTTGTCCTTAGTTTCTTTGTCGTACTTATGTGGTTTCCGCTTGCTACGCAGATGCCCTTCCAAAAGTATGGCTTGTTCGCTTTGGTCTTTGCTTGCGCTTGGCTCCTGACTAACTATCTCACGCACCGCTACATCCGTGTGAAGTTCATGAAGGTGGGCAGAAGTTCCGCCCGCCTTCTTTCTGCCGCGTTGTTGTGTTTCGCCTTCATGGAACTCTACATACGCCTCATCGCCGCTCACATGAACTACTCCATCAATGTGTTTTTGTGTATCTGGTGCGCAATGTTGGTGTTCAGTTCCTTCTTTCTGCTGCTCTCCCACGCCTATATCTATGCGCTGAACGAAGAACCCGATGTCCGCCAAGCCGTTGTCGGAGAACATCATACGGTCTTGTCTCCCCCGCACGAAATGTCCGACGAGCAGCAACGGGAAACCTTGCGCGAAAGTATCCGCACCAGTAGTTCCGACGAGGTCTTGCATTGGCTCGAAAACAATGTACCCTTGTTCTCCTCTAACACCACTACACTCTATTCCACCGAACTCTATAACCTGCAACGCCTGCGCCCGTACCGCTACGATACGATTGTGAACTTTATGCCGCTCAACAATATACGCGGCATCAATAAGATGTTCGGCGTAATAGGCGATAAGTTACCCGATAACGGACATCTCGTTTGTTGTTTCGAGTCACAGGGAACCACCAAAAAGAAAATACTGCAAGCCTATCCCCCCGTGCTGGGCTGGATTTACTACTGTTTCTTCTTTTTCTATAAACGCGTGTTGCCGAAACTGTTCCTTACCTCTCGTTTTTACTTCGACATCACAGAGGGAAAGAACCGTGTCCTGAGCCGGGCAGAAGTGCTGGGGCGTCTGTATTACTGTGGCTTCAAAGTGCTGAAGGTTCAGAAAGTGCAAGACATGCTTTTCGTCGAGGCGGAAAGGGTCTTCCGCCCGCAAACCATTCAGCGTAAAGCGTATGGAGTGTTGCTCAAACTCAAGAGGGTAGGTAAGAACGGCAAACTGTTCTATGTCTACAAGTTCCGCACCATGCACCCTTATTCCGAGTATCTGCAACAGTATATCTTCGATACCTATGGCCTCCAGGAAGGCGGTAAACTCAATCACGATATCCGTGTCACTACATTGGGACACTTCATGCGTAAGTATTGGATCGACGAACTGCCCATGCTCCTCAACCTGCTGCGTGGCGAGATGAAAATTGTCGGCGTGCGACCGCTCTCTAACCAGTACTTCTCCCTCTATTCTCCCGAATTGCAACAGCAACGCATTCGACATAAACCCGGACTACTCCCGCCTTTCTATGCCGATATGCCCAAAACCCTCGAAGAAATACAAGCCTCCGAAGCACGCTACCTCACACGGTGCGAAAAAAACGGAACACTGGTCACCGACTTTGTCTATTTCTGGAAAATACTCTACACCATACTGTTCAAACATGCGCATTCGCATTAAAAACGCGCCGCTATGAAGCAACCTTTCGCCCTCGTTCTGCTCTCCCTGCTGCTCACTCTCGCTCCCTTCCTCTCGGCACAGAACATACCCGTCAGCATCGAATATACGCAATTATACTCCTTTCTCGACGAGTTGGCTGCCGAACACATCATTCATCTCAACTCCGCCATACAGCCCTATTCCCGTAAACAGGTCGCCCAATATCTCCAAGAGGCACAACAAGCCGATTCCCTCCTCTCCAAACGGAAGAAAAAGGAACTCTCCTTCTATCTTAACGAGTTCGCTCTTGAGTGCGACACTGTACCCGACAACTGGGTCGAATGGACCAACCGTAAATCGTTCAACCTCAGTCTTGCACAGCCCTCTTTCCATTATATAACCGGCGACAAGAAGTTCAAACTGAGTATCAAACCCATTCTCGGCATGGACATCTACGCCAGCAAGAAAGGAGGTATCATCAAACGATGGTGGGGCGCTGAATTCAATATGGACATCGTCAACCATATATCGGTCTGGGGTAGCCTCCGCGACATTTCATGGAACGGAAAACGAATGTTGAGCGACGACTATTACAACAACGGATATGGCACCTACTCTAAAATCGAAGGGGCGAAACTAACCAAGCCCGATTATCTCAACAACCTTCTCGGAGCGCAGTACAAAGAGGCTTCCTACGGTGCTGACTTCTCCGACTCCAAAGGTGGCATCTCCCTCTATTCCTGGTGGGGTAGTATCAGCCTCCAACGCGAACGCATCAAGTGGGGCGATGCCTACCACTGCTCCAACATCCTCTCCGGACATAACCCTGCAGTCCCTATGCTCACCCTTAACCTCAAACCCGTCCGTTGGTTCGAGTTCAACTATTTTCATGCATGGCTCGTCAGCAATGTACTCGACACTTCCTACAACTACACCGAACACTACCAGGAAGGTGTATTGAAGAAATGGCCCCGTCCCGCATCCAAGTATATGGCTGCCAATATGTTCACCTTTAGCCCTATCCGACAGTTGTCTTTCTCTTTCGGTAACTCTATCATCTATGCCGAACAGAATGTGCAGGCAGCATACTTCATTCCTGTTGCCTTCTACAAATCGCTCGACCACCTACTCACCAAAGGGATGAACACCGAGAACCAAAACTCACAGGTCTTCTTCACCATCAATACACGAAACCTCAAATATACCAACTTCTACGCTTCAGTCTTCATCGACGAGATCAAGTTTGCACGCTTCAAGAAAAGCAATGCCGAGAACAACCCCATCTCCTACCTCGTAGGCTTCAATCTCAGCATCTGGGACTTGTCGCTCAAAGCCGAGTTCATGCGCTCTTACATCGCCACCTACACCCATTCCGTCAATGTACTGAACTACACCTCTAACTCCTACAATATGGGACATTACATGGGCGATAACGCACAGAATATCTATGCCGAACTCTCCTATCGCCCCGTCAGAGGATTGACATTCTCATTCTCATACACCAACGATACCAAGTACAATACCTATAACTATCTCCGCGCGAATATATCCCAAATCATTGCGCAAAAGCCATTCGCACAGCGTACTTACCAGAACGATACCTTTACCTTCCACACTGTTTACGAGGTCTTCAACAACTGCTATGCCGTCCTTGACTTCTCCTATAACAATGCACGGGGATTCGCACCTGCTTCCGAGCGTATTCCTGGCGAAGACCGTGGAGGATTCGATGCCGCAGGCAATGCCATCGTTTTGGAAGGCGAGGAACTGCAAAAGTACTACCTCGACAAGTTCGCTCCGCTTTACTTGCAAGGCAAAAACTTCACCTTCATGTGCGGCTTGAGTTTCAACTTCTAACCCACCACCCCTCCTCACCTCCGTCCTCACCCCTCATTGCTCCCTTCCCCGCCATTCCTTTCCCCATCCATCGCCCGTCCTCTCTCACTTCCTCGCAGTACCACTCCTCTCCCTTGATGTGTATCTATCCCTCTCCCTCCACCATACAAATCCATTCAACCCCTCACCGTGCGCTTATGTTAACCGTAGAGCCATAGCGTGCTATGGCTCTCAACTCCCCTTCGCAGATAGAACAATATGTTTCCCTCAAACCCAACAAAGCCCCTCTATGTATCAATGTTATTTGGCTATTATTTGATTGTTATTTGTTTATTA
>CAVHKB010000143.1:0-6952 GCA_963636305.1 Prevotella sp. P5-108 | reverse complement strand
GTATATAAGAAAATTGAGAAAAAAGTCACTTTTTATCTCATAAAACTTGCGTGTATCCCAAGAATATATTACCTTTGCACCGAAAACAAAAAGGAAACGCAATAACAACCGACAGGATAACGCTGCTGAAATACTAAAACACGGCAAAGGTAATGAAAAAAATACCGAAAGAGCAAACAACTAACAAAATAAAGTAATAAAAATATGAAAGTCTTCATCCATTTACAAATTAACAACACAGGCGAAAAGACGGACAGAGGGTGCGTCGCAGAGTACCAAACCAAAGCCGCCGCCTTAGAGGCGCTGCGAGAGATACAACGGGATGCCTTGCGCCGAAACTACGACTCGGTATTCACCAGCTCAAGTTGCGAGTACCTCCGTGTGTCAGACCCTCACCCTAACTGCAAGTGGTACTTTTGGGAGTATCAAATCAAACGCGTAAACCCTAAAAAACAAAAGTAGCCATGAAAGCCCTACAACGCCCCTACCGCCTGCGCTTCCATGTACGCATGGGGCTATGCGCCGCCCTTATGACATTCGCCTTCATCATCCTGACGGGCGAGAGCGATAGCCCCCACTGGTTCGCAATCTTACTGCTACAAGTCGCACTCTCCCTCTCCTCGTTAGCCCTTGCCTTTTGGCTATACGCCAAATGGGGACTTGGCAAGATCGAGAAGCGTATCGAACTGATCCAACAACAACGAAACAAAATAAAACCCACACAGATATGACAACCATCGAAAGTCTGCGCTGCCTACGCGCCAACCTGCCCAAGGGCAAGAAAGACCCGTTCACAGGCTGCTGCCGCTCCAAGCGGGTGCTGCTCAATCGGGCGCTCAAGAAAGACAACTTCCTGCAACTCACCGAGGGTGAACTGGACGCGGTCAACCTCTTCCTCGACTACTGCCGCACCCTCCGAGCCGCCGACAACCGCTTCGCCGCCACGGTGGAGCGCATTACCAAAACCACTAATCAACCACAGTCATGAACCGTTCACAGAACCTGCCTGCAGGGCAAACCACCATGCTTCTCGTTGATAGCCAAGCCCTGCTCGATTACCTGCATGCCGACCGCGAGGAGACCTTTATGGAGGGCGTGCGCCAAGGGCTGCAGCAAGCCGAGTTGGCAGCCAAGGCGTCAGCCGAGCGCCCCTACACCAAGCGAGAGGCAGCCGAAGCCTTGGGCTTCACCGAGGGGACAATCGACAACATGCGCCGCCGCGGCGAGATAGAGAGCTACGAGTACGGCGGGCAAGTGCGTATCGAGCGTGCGGAGGTGGAACGCTTCAAGCGCACCCACGCCAACCTCTACAAACGCCTCTTCGACATGCGAAAGCGCAAGTAGCCGCAAAAAAAGTGTCGTTTATTAAGATTTCCCCCTCGTTCAATCCTCCTCACCGCCCCGAGCAAAAGACTAACGACGGACTAAGGACGGACTAAGGACGAACTAAGGAACGCCCACTTGCAAAAAGTGTCGATTTTTAATATTCCGACTGCTGCGTCAAGTTACAAATAACCCAAATAAACAACCAAACACAATGAAAACAATCCAACTCACCCGCATGGAACTGCGGAACTTCAAGGGGGCTGCCCAAGCCGACTACGATTTTTCCCCCGCCACGACCCGAATCAGCGGCGACAACGCCACGGGCAAATCCACTATCTTCGAAGCCTACCTATGGTGCTTGTTCGACAAGAACCCGCAGGGCTTGACCCCCAAGGTGCAGCCGCTCGACGCCAACAACGAGGTGCGCCACAAGCTGACCACCTCGGTGCGGCTCTACCTCACGCTCAACGACTGCCCGCTCATCGTGGAGCGCACCCTCAAGGAGGAGTGGGTCAAGCCCCGCGGCGCGGTCGAACTCATTTGCAAGGGGACAAAGAGTGAATACACTATCAACGATGTGCCAATGACCAAGACACAGTACAACGCCCGCCTCGAAGAGGTACTGCCGCTCGAACAGTGGTTCTTGCTCTCGGCGGTCGGTATCATCCCCGCCATGGAGCAGAAAGCCTGCCGTGCCGCTCTGCAGCAGATAGCCCCCGCTATCGACGAGCAGACCCTTGCCCAGCCCTACCCCGCCGTGCTTGCCGCCTTTGCCAAAGGGCTCAACATCGACGAACTCCAAGCCACCACCAAGCAGACCAAGTTGCGTGCCATGCAAGAACTCGACGGCATACCCGCCGCCCTCGATGCCCAAGACCGCTTGCGGGTGGATGACGACTGGGCGGAGATAGAGAGCCAACTCGCCGTGGTCAAGACCTCCATCGCCCACGCCCAAGCCGAGATAGAAGCCCTGACGAACGCCACGCTCTCGACCGAAACCACGGACAAACTGCGCCGAGAGCGGGAGGCACTTGCCCGCCTCTCGCAGCAGGTCAGCCAACGCCAACTCGCTGCCGAGGATGCCTATCGCCAAGAGCGCACCAAGCACGAGCGCAACCTGCAAGCCATTGCCGCCGAGACGGACACGATAGCCCACCGCCTCGAACTCAATCAGCAGACCACGCAGCAGTACCTCGCCCAAATCAACACCGAGAAGAGCCGTATCGCCGCCTTGCGCGACCAATGGAAAGCCGAGAATGCCGAGACCTACAACGGCAACGACACCATGCAGACTTGCCCGACTTGCGGACAGCCCCTGCCGCCCGAACAGATAGCCGCTGCCCGCGCCAAAGCCGAGCGACAGTGGAACGAAGCCAAAGCCGCCCGCCTGCAAGCCATACAAGCCGAGGCGGAAGCCTGCAAGCAGCGTATCGACCGCTATGTCGCTGCCGATGCCAAGATAGCCGAGCAAGACGCAGCAGACCACGACCGACTCGAGGTGCTACAACAGATGAACCAATCGGAGGAGCAAGCCCTCACCGCACTGCGCCTGCCTGCAGATATACTTGCCGCCGACAAGACCTACCAATCCCTGCTTGCACAACTCCAAGCCCTCACGCCCCAGCAAGGCGATGCCGACCCGACACCGACCACCAACCCGACCAACGACGCTATCGCCCAATACCGTGCCGACATTGCCGACCTCACGGCGCAGCAGGAAGCCCTCCTACGCCGCTTGGCAGCCCGCGACACCAACCAACGCATAGCCGAGGAACGTACCCGCCTCGAGAGCCGTCAGCGAACCCTTGCCGACACCATTGCCGAGAGCGAGGGAATAGAGCAGCAGGTGGCAGCCTATCGCAAAGCCAAGATAACGGCGGTCGAGAACGGAGTCAGCAGCCTATTCACCATAGTCAGGTGGAAGATGTACGAGCCGAACCTCACCAACGACGGTGAGCGGGAGATATGCACCGCCCTCATCGACGGCATACCCTACGAGCAGCAGAACCGAGCCACGCAGATAAACGCAGGCATCGACATCGTCAACGCCTTTGCCCGAGCCTACCAAATCAGCACGCCGCTCTTCGTAGATAACGCCGAAGCGGTCAACCATCCCCTCGACAGTATCGGGCAGAGCATACGCCTGACGGTCTCCACCGATAAGGAACTCAAATTCATAAAATACTGATATTCTGCAAATTAAACTTGCGTGTTCCGAATAATAGTGCGTACTTTGCCACGCCTTTCGGAACACGCTCATAATCAACCCAATAACCCAATAAATTACAATGGAAACAAAAAAAGAAACGGCTGTAGTCAGCCCAGTAGCCAAACTCGAGGTCGTGTACAACACCCTCGGACAAGAGATTAAACTCAACGCCAACATCGTGCGCCAGTACCTCACAAAAGGCAACGGCGCTGTCACAGACCAAGAGATTCTGCAGTTCATCTCCATCTGCAAGTACCAACAGCTCAACCCGTTCCTCAACGAAGCCTACCTCGTCAAGTTCCAGAACAACCGAGGCGGCGACGACAACGCCTCAATCATCGTCAGCAAGGAGGCGTTCATGAAGCGAGCCGAGGGCTGCGCAGAGTACCGAGGCTTCCGTGCGGGACTGATACTCAAGCGTGGAGCGGAGGTAGTCTACGAGGAGGGCGAGTTCATGCGAGACGGCGATGTCCTGCTCGGCGGGTGGGCAGAGGTCTATCGCAAAGACCGCGACTACCCCGTCAAGGCATTCTGTAACTTGCGGGATTACGACAAGGGGCGCAGCACATGGAACGCTATCAAATGCACCATGATACGCAAGGTCGCCCTCGTGCATGCCCTCCGAGAGGCGTTCCCCACCCAACTCGGAGCAATGTACACCTCGGATGAGCAACGCCAAGTGGTCGACACCCCCTACGAGGAGGTGGCAGAGCAGACCGTACAAGCCCACGCCAACAGCGAAGACCTGCCCGACGAGACCAAGACGGCAGAAACACCAGCGGCAGCCCCTGCACCCAAGCCGACGGCAGCCGCCCCAAAGCCTGCGGCACAACCCACCATGCCGAGCGTCTTCGACAGCATCTAACAGGCACTCACCCTGCATGTTAATTGTTAATTGTTAACTGTTAATTGAATCCATGACCCTCACGGTTCTCAATAGCGGCTCAGCGGGCAACGGGTATGTCCTGACCGACGGCACGGAAGCACTTGTACTCGAGTGTGGCGTGCCGCGGCAGGACTGCCTCGCCGCCCTCGGCTGGCACACAAGCCATGTAGTAGGCTGCCTTGTCACGCACGAACACGGCGACCACGCCAAGTACATCTGCGACTATGCCCGACTCATGCCCGTCTATACCTCGCAAGGCACAGCCGATGCCCTGAACTTGCAGACCTACACATCCACCAACCTGCACACGCTTGCACCCCTGCACACGGTGCAACTCGGTGGATTCAGTGTCCGCCCGATACCTGCCCAACACGATGCCGCAGAGCCTTTCGCCTACCTTATCGACCACCCCGACATGGGTCGCCTGCTCTTCGCCACCGACACCTACTACCTGCGCTATCGATTCCCACGCCTCAATCACCTCATGGTGGAGTGTAACTACTCCCTGCCGCTGCTGCAGGCATCGGTCGAAGCGGGCATAGTCCCCGAGGCAGTCATGCAGCGCACGCTGTCGAGCCATTTCTCGCTCGAACACCTGCTCGATATGCTGCACGCCAACGACCTCTCCCAAGTAGTACAGATAGTACTTATCCACTTATCCGCCCGAAATAGCGATTCCGAGGCGTTCTGCCGCAAGATAACCGCCGAGACGGGTAAATATACCATCGCTGCCAAAAGAGGGCTGCAAATAGCCTTAAAACAAGCCGCCCCGTTCTAATATGAAACCCACCGACCCTACAATAGGCAAACAGACAGCAAGAGGCACGATTCAGGACAACCGCTTCGTCACGCTGCACGCTTGGATAGTCACCCGCCTCGGGCTGACTGCCAACGAGGCTATCGTCTATGCCCTCATCTACGGCTACAAGGACGGCTTCAGTCACTCCATTGCACACATCGCGCTTTGGCTTAATTGCAGCGAACGAACAGTGCAGCGAATTTTGCAGCACCTCGTTATGGCAGGATATATAGACGAAAAGAAGCAGAATGGCAAAGCCACCACCTACACCTGCCGCCCCCTGACAGATTGTCGCCCCCGACAGATTGTCGCCCCCGACAAATTGTCCACAGTCCCCCGACAGATTGTCGCCCCCGACACCCTATATATAGATAATAGTTATAATAATATAATAGAGAGAGATAATAACAAGGCGCATCCTGAAAAGCAGAAAAAATTCCAAAGACCTACTATCGAAGAGGTCGAACAATACTGCGCACAACGACACAATGGGATAAACGCAGAAGAGTTTTATTACTTCTACGAATCGAAAGGGTGGCTGGTGGGCAAAACGCCGATGAAAAACTGGCAGGCGGCGGTCATCTCTTGGGAAAAGATAAGAAAAAAAGAAAAGTCAAATGGTTAAATATATAACAATGGAAACACTCGCAACCCGCAGGCAGGAGGCAACGCTCCTGCCTGCGCAGACCAAAGAAAGCCTTATAGCCGCGTACAAGAACTTGCAAACACCAAGTTCCATATTGACTAACATCCGCTGCCGCAGTTTCGAGGAGGTGCTAACCTCCAACCACCCCACGCTCGAAGAGATGGCTTGCCGCAGCAAGAGCAACACGGCATTCGTACTGTCCTACCTCACGGCAGCCGTCATCTCCTACCTCGATTTCGTAGGACGCAGGCAGACAATGGACGACAGGCAGGTGGCAGAGACAGCGGAACTCATCCTTGCCGAGTACCCTGCACTCAAGTTCGACGACATCGCCCTCTTTGTCCGCCTCTGCAAACTCTCACACTTTGGCAAGTTATACGACCTTAACGGTGCAGTCCTCCTGCAATGGTTGCAGACCTACACGCATGAGCGCAACCAAGCGAGATACGACCTTGCCGAGCGCAAGCGTCAGGAGGAGAAAGAAGCGCAGGAGCGTCAGGAGGAAGCCGAACTGGCGAATATGACCAACGAGGAGATACAGGGTATGCAGCAAAAAGTGGAGAATTTAATTGACCGCTTGTGCAAGAAACTGAAAATGTAACACGGCATAAACAAAATAAAAAAAAAGTAACCGACAATTAAGACAAACAGTATGAATAAAGACAAAGCACTAAAATGGCTATTGAGCGAAGACACAGGCGTTTCATCAAAGACGATGTGTGCAGGCATATTTGGCATAGACTTAGGGTATTGGGCGGATAAGCCCTACGACATCTACGATTTGGGCAGATGTGTTCGGTTCTGCCGATATGTAGGGGTTACAGATGCAGACCTGCGAAAGATATGCAAGACATATCCGTGGTGGGAAGAATTGTCCCGAAATTGGGACAGACTGACATACTTGTATGATGAAGGCAGACGAGAAGAAGTATACGACCTGCTGCACACTATCAAATATCAAAGGAAAGTATTATGAAACAGACGACCCAATGCAGTACACAACATAATATGCAGCAATATCTATCGTGCGTAAAAACAAGGAAATGACAGACGAACTCAAAAAGAAAGTGGCAGCGAGTATCAAAC
>CAVHKB010000142.1:0-7091 GCA_963636305.1 Prevotella sp. P5-108 | reverse complement strand
ATGTATCAATGTTATTTGGCTATTATTTGATTGTTATTTGTTTATTATTTGCCTGCTATTTGTTGCATCGCTTATGCTCACTGTAGAGCCATAGCGTGCTATGGCTCTCAACTCCCATTCGCAGGTAGAACAACCTGTTCCCCTCATCCCAACTATCCCCCAGAAATCCAGAATCCCCAGACCCTCTATCCGTCTGTCATCCACCGTCGTCCTTTGCCCGTCGTCTGTAACTTCGTTCTTGCTCGCTGTAGAGCCATAGCGTGCTATGGCTCTCAACTCCCCTTCAAAAGAAAAACACTTTATTCCCCTCAAAACTATATTCTCTCTCCATAATTTATGCCTAATTCATGTCAATACGGCAACGCCGTCCGTTCACAAAAAAACCTCCCATCTCTGCATATTAATTGTTAATTATTAATTGTTAATTGCTATTTACCCCCGCCGTCCGTCAACAAACGCCCCTCCCATGCACAATTAAAAAACAATCGTATTTCCAACCGCATAATTATGATATATTTTAATCATTCGTCAATCTTTGCAACGCAATACTTGACGATATGCTATTTTTGTTGTACTTTTGTCGTCGTGAAAAACTTCCGATTACTTGGATTATATGTTCTCTTCCTTTGCTGTGCGGCAACCCCGCTCTGTGCTGCCAGCAAGGCGGCAACGCCCGTTCGCGTCGGTTCTTCGTTTGCCATAGGGACGATGCTTCGTGGCTCTATTGCCGACGAATGGCTCGGCAACCGTCCTCCGATGGGAGGTGAACTATCCGTCGAGTTCCTGCCTACGGGGAAATGGAAATCCTTGCAGGAATGGAACAACGCCTCTGTAGGTCTTGCTGTCGATTATATCAACCTCACGAATGCTCACGCACTCGGAGATGCCATTGCACCCTATGCTTTCCTGAAAATACCCGTTCTCAAACGCCCTCATTTCATCTTAGGAGTCCGACCTGGCTTGGGTATCAGTTTCGTAACGAAAACCTATTATAATACGGTTGCACCAGAGTTGAGCGGACAAACGGGGACTATCCGCTATCCGATAGCCAATGGAGCAATAGGCTCACATACCAACGCCTATTTTGCAGAGGCGCTCTATATGGAATTCCCCATTCGTGCAGGGTGGTCCCTCTATGCCTCCTATGGCTGGTATCATATATCCAATGGAAGTATCCGTCAGCCTAATTCCGGCTACAATATGTTCAACGGTATGGTAGGTGTCCTCTATCAGCCTAACGAAGAGAACTACGTTGCTCCACAATCCCGTGTACCTCACAGGCTGTATCCTGGCAAACAATGGGAAATAGAAATGTCCGTTTCCGGTGGCGTACGCCAAGCCTATTTTGCCGATAAAAACTACTTCGGCGTAGGTCGCCTCTCCCTTGCTGCCTTTTGGCGCGCTTTAAGTATATTCCGTTTGGGAGGCGGCATCGATGTATTCTACGACGGATATTACAAGAGTGTATGCGATGAGTTCGCCCAAGAAAACAACTCCGCTCCTGTAACCTATTTCGCAAAAACCTACCTACACGAGAGTAATCCCGCCGATTGTTGGCGCATAGGATTGAGTATTCAACCTGAATTCATCATAGGGAATCTCTCTGTCGGCTTCCATTGCGGCGTCTATCTCTACGATAATGTGAAAAATCTCGAACCCTATTCTGCAGTAGCCGACAATGCAGGAACCCCATTGAAACGACGGGTCTTCTACGCTTATAATCTGTCAAAAGCAGGCATCGAACAAGACGGATGGCTATACACGGGAATTATGCTGAAATATCGTTGCACCAAACACCTATTTGTCCAACTCGGTATGAAAGCGCACCTCACAAAAGTCGAATTCATCGATGCAGGCTTGGGACTATGCTTTTAGAACGGCATATCCTCTACCAACGCTCACTCCCTGACGCTCCCTCGCACCCGACACGCAACGCGCAACTTCCTGTAAACGCCCTACGCTCGGCATCGGGTCTATTTACTTACCGTATCTTTGGGCAAATGCAGTGTATATAGAATGGCTTCCGATTGTCGAAGGGCATTCCTCTTTTTCTGACCGGGAGCAAATACAAACACCTCTGCAGTAATAATCCGCTGATGTACTTCGTCCAAACGGGTGTGCTGAACAAAAGGACCTCCCATCGATGCTCCGTTATACATCTTCCATAACCCCCGTAACTCTGCACAATAGGCATCGTCCATACGGATAGGTGTATAGATAGGTACAATATGTTTGTACTCCGTACCCATATAGGAACCCGCAAGTGCGCCGCTTATACGGGACTTTACTATACTGTCACGCTTCTGCAACAGATAATCTTGGGTAAAAGTATTCACATCCGTATAAGGGTAGGAATAAACAAGTAAATCACGCCTCATACTGCCCTTGTCATTTACTGCCCACACAAAATCTGCCGTATCAATCACCAATTGGTACTCTATCGGCACCAACATATCGCAGTCAAACTCTTTCTTGATAGCAGCAACGGCTTTTGTATTCTGCGACGACTTGTAGAACACCCCCTGTCGTTCCAACTCCTGACGAACAAACCAGGAACGAACTCTCAACTTGTATTCGTCAAAGCACTTCATAAATTCGTCTGCCGAAGGACTTTGAATACGGCAAAATGCCTGCGGATAAGAATACACATCCTTCGAAAACAATATCTTGTTATGAGTATAACGCTCTGGATTGATGTCAATATACAGGATATTACGGGTCGGCTTAAGCAGATTGTCAAATACTTTGGTGGATACTTGTGTCAGACTGAAATAGGCTTCCATCTGTGGTAAACAGGGCATATCTGCACCCATACACGAGCGTACACTGTCACCCGCTCTGCCCTCCCAGTAGGCATTATCCATCACAATCAGCATCTCATAGATACTTCCTGTCGCGCTCGGAAGGGCTGTCGTAACCGACTTTCCCTTGCAGCCTGAAAGCATTGTCGCTGCTACAACAACAACCAATACCGAATCAACCAATCTCTTTATTTTGTACATAGTCTGTGCGAATTAGGCTTGTGGCTCTGTACTCATGGCATTCGCCTGCAAAACTCGGTTCTCCGCACGAATACCGACCATATCTATAGCCATATACAATGCATTCCTGAAACTTGTAGGGTCGGCGCAATTCTTTCCTGCTATCGAATAAGCAGTCCCGTGGTCAGGAGAAGTACGGATAATATCTAACCCAGCCGTATAATTCACGCCTTGCATATCTAATGTCTTGAATGCAGTCAAACCCTGATCATGATACATACTCAATATGGCATCAAAATGGGTATAATCGCCCGCCCCGAAAAAACCGTCCGATGAATAGGGACCAAACGCCAATATACCGTTGTCTGTCGCTTGCTTGATTGCAGGGATAATTATGCTTTCTTCTTCATTCCCCAATAGACCTCCGTCCCCTGCATGAGGATTCAGCGATAACACCGCTATACGCGGACGACGGATACGGAAATCATTTTGCAGAGTCTTGTTTAGTACCGATAACTTGTGCAGTATGTTCTCTTCTGTCACCATCGACGGTACTTCGCTGAGCGCAACATGGGTGCTTACTAATGCAACACGCATTCTGTCACTCACCATCATCATCAACGACTCACCATCAGCAGAGAACAAATGGGTAAGATAATCCGTGTGTCCTGAGTACTGAAACTCTTCCGACTGGATATTCTCTTTGTTGATAGGGGCTGTAACCAATGCATCAACCAACTGCTGCTTCATATCTTCGCAGGCTCTTGCAAGCGATTGGTATGATGCAATACCGGCTTCTCGAGTCGATTTGCCTATAGAAAGCGGAAATGTATCTGCATAGCAGTTTATTATGTTTATCTTGTTTTGTTCTGCCTGGCTCACTTGCTCTATACTGCGAAAGGGCAGGGTAGGAATATCCTTGTCAAGCAACTGAAGGTGTTGCTTCATCACTTGCAGATTTCCATACACAACAGGAATACATAGTTCCAATATATGAGGATGTGACAACGATTTCAATATCACCTCATATCCTATGCCGTTCGGATCACCTGCCGTAATGGCAATACGGGGCTTGCGTACAACTTCTTTGTTAGTATTGTCCATAGTGTATCTTGTCATATTGTAAATGTTCAGGATTGATAGGCTTTTTATCTTCGTTGGGATAACCTAACGAGATAATACATAACACATTCAACCTTTCGGGTATGTTACATAACTCTCTCACGAGCGATTCTGCCCCCTCTCGGTTATATACCTGCACCCAACATGCACCCAAACCTATATTGGAGGCGCATAGTAGAATATGCTCGGCTGCAATAGCCCCGTCGCATTGCCAGGTATCAGTCAGTGAAGAATCAACACATACTACAATACCCATTGCGGCTTCCTTCAGCATCTGACTGCCATAAGTCGTACAACCCGACATCTTCGCAAGTACATCTTTGTCTTCTACCACAATAAATTCCCAAGGGTTCAAATGTTTACTGCTCGGCGATGCTAATGCGGCTTGCAATAGTTGCTCTGTCTTGTCAGGCTCAATCGAACGCTCTTGGTAGCGTCTTACACTCCTACGGTGTAAAATAATGTCAAGGCAATCACTCACTTTCATAATACTTTACAGTTTTGGTTCATATATCTCTTTCCCTCCACAGAAACGGCGTACTATCTTATGCTCATCACCTGAGTAAATAAAACGCTCAAGCCGCTGTGGTAATGAGTAGGGCATAACACCTTTCTTGGGGTCGGAATAGTTCAACGATTTGTCATCAATTACCAATGCATCAAAGGCATAACCTTTCTCAAACGACCCACTACCGAAAAGGTATGCACCTCCCGCCTTTGTAGCCATATAAAACGCTTCTGAAAGCGTCAAAAAAGGAACTGTACCCTCCGATTGGGCATACCGCAATTTACTCATCTGAATAGCATATTGCATCACACGGAATATGTTGAGGCTATGTCCTCCGGCAACATCACTACCGAGCGATACATCTACTTCATTCTGCAAAAGTGTGCGAATAGGGGCTATACCGGAGCCAAGATTACAGTTCGACATAGGACAATGAACCGCCATAACTCGGTTACGCCTCATCAACTCAAGTTCTTCTCCTTCTGTGTAGCAGCAATGTGCCATAAGCGTAGGAGTCTGACCAAATAGTCCGTAATGGTTATAAGCATCTCCGTAGCAACTGCTTTCAGGCTCCAATTCTTTCACCCACGCCACTTCTGCACGGTTTTCACTTAGGTGTGACTGTACAGGAAGATGCATCTGTTCAACAAATCGGCTTATTGTTTTCAATAGTTCAGGTGAGCAGGACGGTATAAAACGCGGCGTAAGAATAGGGAACACTGTCGAAAACTCCTTGCTGTCTTCAACCAATTTCGCCATATCTGTAGCGAATTGTTCATACGGAACTTGTAGTTCGTTCGGACAATTTCTATCCATCGCTACTAAACCTACGGCAGCACCTAATCCGACCTTCTCAAAAAGCCTGCATAACAATAATGTGGAACGCAAATCACTCGTAGCAAACACAACAGAACGCATAGTCCCGTTAAGCCATAAATCATGTATAAAACGGGTATATATCGCGTTTGCATAATCAATGTCCTTAAAACGGGACTCCTCTGGGAAAGTATACTGATTAAGCCAAGGTAGCAATTCTTTATCCATCGCAATGCCCATATTGCGATACTGTGGAGCATGCACATGCATATCATTCATAGCAGGAATAAGCAAGGCATCCCCAAAATCAGTAACAGGAATATCTGGATAAGACGCAGGTCTTTCTTTGCTGACCTCTATAACAAGTCCTTTGTCATCAACTGCAATATATCCGTTCTCTATTGTAGAAAACGCTTGCGGAGTAGGGGTGTAAATAATATGACCCTTATAGATATTCATGGATTCCTTTTATTGTGTATTCTTCTTACGATAGAAAAACAGTAAAACAAAATAATTGATAATACCTGCCAAAACAATTGCAAGAATACCTGACAATTCTTCCGATAGTGTAGCCCACATAAGCAAATGTAAGAAACCTATCTGCAACAGATAATTCACACTTCTTCCAAACAAAAATCCGCTTGCATTTCTTATATTGGGGTGGCTATGGAATGTATAGTAACTTGTAAGAATGTAATTACTTATCATCTCAACAAGAAAACCGATAGTAAATGCCAAAGACACTTTGATGTATAGGTCAGGACAATACTGCTCGAATAGATATAGAAAGAGATAATAAATACCATACTGAAAACCTGTTCCGAATATGCCAACACACACGAAACGAACAACAGATCTGTATTTTTCAGGCAAGCGCCCTGTTAGTGTCTTCAATACTGTTTCCTCTTTTCAGGTTCATCTTTTCAAGGTAGAAAGCATCTCCTCCATAGCATCCTGCAAGCCATCTGCATTACGACCACCTGCAGTAGCCATCCATGCTTGTCCGCCGCCACCGCCTTGCATATGTTTTGCAGCCGACTTAATTATAAGTCCGGCATTCAAACCGGCATCGACCAACGGTTGTGATAGGAACATGGAAATCATAGGCTTACCGTCCCACTCGGTGGCACCTACCACAGCGAAACGCACATCGGTGAACTTACCGCGCAGGAGTGGCAGCACTCCACGAATCATATCGGGCTGCACCTGTCCTTGTACCCGAACCAATTTAATACCGTTATAGTCCTCTGCCCGCTCTATCAGTCGGTCGCGATACTGCTCCAACTTCTCCGCCATATAGTTCTCAATCTCTTTTTTGAGTCCCGTATTTTCTTGCACTGCTTTCTGTACGGCAATAGCAATATCTGGCGCATTATTAAGTAAGCCCCTCAAATTCGACAGCATATCCTGTTGTGCGAAATAGAGTTCATCTACCTTAGCGGCCGTTACTGCCTCAATACGACGCACGCCTGCTGCCACACTGGTTTCCAACAGAATACGCACCGCACCAATACAGCCTAACGCCGGTACATGGCAACCACCACACAACTCAATGGACGGTCCGTATTTGATTACCCGCACATCGTCGCCGTACTTCTCGCCGAATAGTGCCATCGCTCCCATCTCTTTTGCTTTGGCAATCGGTGTGTGGCGGCTCTCCTCCA
>CAVHKB010000141.1:0-7104 GCA_963636305.1 Prevotella sp. P5-108 | reverse complement strand
AAATAATATCAATTATGAAAAAACTACTCATTATGGCTACTGCACTTGTAGCCGCACTTACAATCAATGCTCAAACTTATGACATTAGTACGATGGCAATTGCAGAGGGCGATATCACTGCAACAAATGGTACTGTTGTGAACAACACAGAGAAAGGTTACTTTGAGGTTAAGAACAATGCAGCTGAAACAGTCGTAATGACTATTACACAACTGCCTGATATGGAGTTCTCGTATAAGAATTCTGCTGAAAAGATTGGATTTAAGGTTTCCCCTGAGAAGTACATTCAGTTTGATGGCGACCAACGCGATTTGACTATCAAGAATGTTAAGGTAGGTGATAAGATTACACTTACCGTTGCATCGAAGGGTAGTACAGGTAACTCTTTTGAAGATAGCGACTCAAAAGGTAAAGGCTTGACCGGTTGCATATGGGTAAGTGGTAATAAGACCCAAGCCGGAAAGAGTGGTGAACTTGCATTTGAGGATGTAACAGTTCAGGCTATTGCTACAACAGTCGTTATTCGTACAACAGCAGGCGGTTATTGCCTCAGCAAAATAGTTATTGGTGAAGGAGGTACCGGTTTGAACGGAGCGAACGCTGATGCTATGCAGGCAAAGAAAGTGATTGTTGACGGTCAGTTGTATATTGTACGCGATGGCGTTTACTACAATGCACTCGGTGCAGAGGTACGGTAAGAGGTAGAATATATAAATATAGGAATGAGCAGGTTGCGTAGATGCGACCTGCTCATTTTGTTTAGGTTAGAGGTGAGAGGTGATAATTAATATGCAGAGTATGGTCGAAGGGCGATGTGTAGTTTGAGGGGAACACAAAGTTTGTCTTTTGAAAGGGAGTTGAGAGCCATAGCACGCTATGGCTCTACAGTATACAAAAATTAATAATTAACAGTTAATAATTAATATGCCAAGAGGGCAATTTGCGATGTAATTGGGAGGTTCTTCCTATATTCGTCCTATATTCATCCTATATGCGTCCTATATAAATCGTATATAAATCCTTTGGAATGAGTAGTAAATAGTGTGGATTACGGAGGGGAGAGTATAATTAACAGTTAACAATTAACAATTAACATGCAGGGGAAAAATTAACAATTAACATACAAGGATGATACAATAGGCAAAGTGTGTTTTTATGGAACATATTGTTCTACCTATGAAAGCGAATTGAGAGCCATAGCACGCTATGGCTCTACAGCGAGCATAAGCGTTGCACAAAACCTCCTTTTCGGAGGGAAGAATGTTCTTCATTTCTTTTGCATGAACAAAAGAAACGAAGCAAAGAAAATTCATCGGCGTGTGTCGGGCGTTGCCAAAAATAATACTCACTCGTCCTGCGGCGGAGGCACAACTCGCTTCGCTCAAACAGTACCTCCGCTTTTCGCATTACTCGCTCGATTTTTGACGCACCGACCCAAAGCCGAAAGTGGGTCCAATCAACAATTAACAGTTAACAATTAACATGCAGAGATGGTATGAGAGCCATAGCACGCTATGGCTCTACAGTAAGCCTGAACGAAGTTACAAACGACGGACAGGGGAGCGATTAACCATTAACAATTAATATGTGTGGTTGGGGTGTGGGAGGAACGGTGGACTATCTCGAGGGCGGCGTTGATGCCATCGAGTGCGGAGGAGGTTATACCACCAGCGTATCCTGCTCCCTCTCCGCAAGGATAGAGGTTGGCGATTTCGATGTGTTGGCGAGTAAGAGGATTGCGCGGAATACGGACAGCACTACTTGAACGGGACTCTACTCCAAGAATGACGGCATCGTTGGTCAAGTATCCTTGATAGTGCATATTAAAGTTGATGAAGCCCTGTTGCAGGCGATAGGTTACGAATTGGGGTAACCATTGATTGATTTGCGAAGGCACGACTCCCGGTAGATATGAGCAGTTGGGCAGAGTGTGTGAGGGTTGTCCTTCGACGAAGTCTTTGAGTCGCTGTGCGGGTGCTTTGGAGGGTGGTTCTCCGTGAATATAGGCGAGATGCTCGATGTTTTGCTGCAGGGAGAGTCCTCGCAGTTCTGCGGGAGCATCAGGGTCGATGAAACTATTCATTGAGTCAAGGTCTTCGGGGCGTATTTCGACGACAATACCTGCATTGGCATAGGGAGAATTGCGTTTGCTGGCAGACATTCCGTTTACGACACAATGCTCGATGCCAGTTCCAGCCGGTACTATATGTCCGCCCGGACACATACAGAAGGAGTACACACCTCTGTTTTGGACTTGTGTGACCAATGCATAGGAAGCGGCAGGCAGATATTCGCCCCTTGTTTGGCGATGGTACATGAGTTGGTCGATGAGCGACTGCGGATGTTCGACTCTTACTCCGAGTGCAAATCCTTTCGGCTCCAAGCGCACTCCTTGATTATGGAGCATCAGGTAGGTGTCGTGTGCAGAGTGTCCGATAGCGAGAATGACGGCATCTGCGTTCCAGGTTGTACCACAGTCGGTGCGTACTCCACAGACGCATTGTTGCAGGTTGGAGGATTGTAGAAGGAGTTCTGTTACTTTGGTTTGGAAATGTATTTCACCGCCGTATTGCAGGATTGTTGTCCGCATATTCTTGATGATACGGGGCAGAATGTCAGTACCGATATGCGGGTGAGCCTGGTATAAGACCGTATCGTCAGCGCCGAAAGAATGGAAGATTTCCATAACGCGCTGCATATTTCCTCGTTTTTTGCTTCGAGAGAAGAGTTTTCCATCGGAGAATGTCCCTGCTCCACCCTCGCCGAAACAATAGTTGGATTCAGGGTCAAGTCCTTTGTTTTGGTTGAGCGAGGCAATATCGACTTTGCGTTGTGCGACTTCTTTTCCTCTTTCGAGGATGACAGGACGGATACCGTTTTCAAGTAGTGTGAGTGCAGCAAAAAGCCCTGCCGGACCTCCTCCTACGATGAGTACTTGGTGCTTGGCATTGTGTACATCCTTGTATTGCGGCTTCGGATAAGGTGGGAGTTGTTTTTCTTCTTCAGAAAAGAAAGGTTGGACGGTCAGCAGTACTTTGAGTTGGCGTTGTCGGGCGTCGATACTTTGTTTGATGATGCGGAAACCACATAAAGAGCGTAAAGGCACTCGCAATTGACTTGCCAATGCCTTTTGTATTGCTGTTTGTTGAGCAGCCTCTGCGGGAGAGAGGATTAACTGAATGTTGTCCATTCTTATGCTTTAGCAGCCTTATCTTTCTTCTCTTTGACTGCTTTCATTATTTTCTCCTCTATCTCGGCAGCGAGTTGCGGATTATCTTTGAGTACATTTTTAACAGCATCGCGTCCTTGTGCGAGTTTGGTATCGCCATAACTGAACCAAGAGCCGCTTTTCTTTATGATGTCGTACTCGACACCGAGGTCGACGATTTCCCCGACTTTGGATATTCCCTCGCCAAACATAATATCGAACTCCGCTTTACGGAAAGGCGGGGCTACTTTGTTCTTTATGACTTTGACGCGTGTTTGATTACCGAGTACCTCATCGCCATCTTTTATCTGCGATATACGCCTTATATCCAGACGGACGGAGGCATAGAATTTCAAGGCATTACCACCGGTTGTGGTTTCTGGATTGCCGAACATTACACCGATTTTCTCTCGAAGTTGGTTGATGAAGATACAGCAAGTGTTTGTTTTGTTGATGGTAGCGGTGAGTTTGCGCAAAGCCTGTGACATGAGTCTTGCTTGCAGTCCGACTTTGTTGTCTCCCATTTCTCCTTCGAGTTCGGCTTTTGGTGTAAGGGCAGCGACAGAGTCGATGACAATGAGATCGATGGCACTGGAACGAATGAGTTCGTCTGCCACTTCGAGCGCCTGTTCACCAGAGTCGGGTTGTGAGATGAGCAAGTTATCGATGTCCACGCCGAGTTTTTCGGCATAGAAACGGTCGAAGGCGTGTTCTGCATCGATGATGGAAGCAATGCCTCCAAGTTTCTGTACTTCGGCTATTGCATGAATAGCGAGCGTTGTTTTACCTGAGGATTCAGGTCCATAGATTTCGATTACTCTACCTCGTGGGTATCCTCCGACGCCCAAAGCGAGATTCAACCCTACAGAACCGGTTGAGATAACAGGAATGTCCTCTATTTTATCGTCGCCGAGTTTCATTATAGTGCCTTTTCCATAGTCTTTCTCTATTTTCGCCATTGCGAGTTGGAGGGCTTTGAGTTTGTCGGCTGACGGATGTGCTTTTTCTTCTGCCATAATACAATATGAGAGTTAATGGTTAGTACTTGAATGTTTGCAGGCGGGAGAGAAGTGTGTTGTATTATGCTGCTTGTATTTACTTATCTTACAGATAGTCAGATTGTTTGCAGTCTCTTATCTTCTCTGTTCCGTTCTGTACAAAGATAGATTTATTTTTGTGGGATTGCAAGTGTTCTGTAGATTTTTTCTACATTTTCGTCACAATGCCCAAGGCTGGTGTGTGGTTGTTACCAGAATTTGTTGGCGATTGGATTGTATTGGAAGCCGACAAGTTGCAGTTTGCGGATTAGTTGGTCTTTGTCGAGTTGCATATCGTTGCAGAGTTCGTCGAGGGATGCATAGCGGTCGCGCAGTTTCGTATTGATGAAACTGAGAAGGATGTACGGGTCGTCGGGTATGGTTTCGTTGCTCATAGTGATTGAGAGTCAGTTGGTTAGCGTGCGGTTGATTGGTTATTGTTTTTGGCGTCTTGCGTCAGTTGCCGAAGGATGACTGTACGAACGAAGAGGTGCAGGTTGGTGAATGTTCGATGTTTGCCAGTGCGTGAGTTGCCATTGTAGGCAGGTTCGGGATTTGTGAGTTGTTTGTTGAACCGTTCCTCCCAGTAGGCACGCGTTTCTGGGTTTTGCAGTTGCTGTTTTGCTTGCAGACATGCTTGCCGAAAGCGGTCGATGGCTGCTTGTTCGGCAGGGGTTGTCGGGGATAATTTCCGATTGCGTGGGTTTTGTACGATGTACGCTTCGAGTGGACCTTTGGAAGCGGCAGTACCCTTCGGGAGTCGGTAGTTTTTCTGCCGATAGATGACTTGTGCGTTTTTTCCGAGCCGTCCGTGCAATGAATTAAACGGACTTTCCAAGTTAATTTCAGCCATAGTTTGTAGGAATTAGTTTAGTTGATTGGTTATTAGATAGTTGTTGATTGTTTGTCGTTATTTATTCTATGTTTTCTTCGTCGGTGCCGATAGGTTTACCGTAGGGTAAAGGTTCGAGAATCACCCAAGAATCACCCAAGAATCACCCAAAGAAGTATGCTATTGTAAATGTATTAGGGCAATAATTGTGCCAAAGGGGCGATGTAAGAGGAAAGAATTGTGACGGGAAAGGTGAGGTAGAGAGAAAAGAGAACGAGGCTGCCTAACCTATTGGAAGACAGTCTCGTTCCTGCAAAATTATGGAGAACTACTCTACACCATCAGCGCGGCTACAAGAGCCAGGATGGCATAGAATTCGGGAAGTGCAGCATAAATCATGGTGTTGGCTTGCACATCGTATCCAGCAGCAATACCGGCGATACCGTTGGCACAAACTTGTCCTTGTCGGATACCCGAGAGCATGCAGACAAGTCCTACCGCCAACCCTATGCCGAAATAGAGAGGACCATTGGCAGCGATAACATCCAAGCCTTTACCTAACCACATGAACCAAGCGACGAAGCCATAGAGGCCTTGTGTAGCAGGAATGGCGGATAGAATCATGTAACTGCTTGATTTGTCTTTGTTCTTCTTGAGAGCACCTTCAGCAGCATTACCTGCGATGGTCGTTCCGTAGGAGGAGCCAATACCGGCGAGGGCTAACATCAGTCCCCAACCCAGATAACCTAAAATTTCATTCATAATCGTTTGTATTAAGTATTTATTATATTCTTTATTCAGTTTATTTATTGCGAAAAGGCTGATAGAGCGTTCCTTTCCCTTCGTAGCCAGAGTTCTTGAAGTACTCTACAAAACTCAGACGCAGAGGGTGTACGAAAGCACCAAGTGAGGAGAGTGCGAGGTTCAGCAAGTGTCCGAGTACAAGGATGAGAATGCATCCAATCCACCCTACGACGGAAGGTCCGTCGCCAATGAGAGAGGTGGCTAAATCGTTGAACGCAGCACCGAGCATACCACCTGCGAGTCCTAATGCATAGAGTCGAATGTAAGACAGGACATCGCCGAGCAGTCCGGTGACCATACCGTAGGTGTCCCAAAGTCCTGCGCCGATATTGATGAGGGGATTGCGACCTGGCGTATTGAAGATAAAGATGCCCAATGCAGAGATTGCGCCGACGATGATGAACGCCCATTCGGCTGCTTCGGCAGAGAAGAGGTGGGTGAGCATCAGGAGAGCGATGATGATACCTCCGACAATAAGCAAGAGCCAGCCCCATGTAGAGACAGTCTCCTTGAAGCCAAAGCGTTTGGTAAAGCAGATGGCTTTGACGGTCATCGCCAGGCATATATGGAAGACGCCAATACATAGCGACATTATCATTTGTATGTCGTAAGATGTGCCGAGAATCTGTACATTGCCTTTAATCATAACTGCTTTCAGGGCATCGGGAACCCACGAAGCGGCATAGAGGTCGATACCAAAGAATGTCCCGAGGAAGAACCCGATGACCGCTGTACCAACGCCTAAGGCAGTGATGGTGGGTCCGAGTCCTTTGAACATGTCTATCTTGAGAATGCCTTTGGTGATGAGTATGCCGATGAAAATGAGCAACAGACCATAGCCGGCATCGCCCATACACAGGGCAAAAAACAGTAAGAAGAACGGCGCCAAGATAGGTGTCGGGTCGAACTCACCGTAGGTAGGCCAACCGTACATTCCTGTCAAGCCCTCGAACAGACGCGCAAAGCGATTGTTGTGCAGTTTGATAGGGGTATTGTCCTCCTCCGTCGGGTCTTCGGCTTGGTAGTAGATACCCTGTTTTTCCAGCAGTTGGTTGAGTTCCTGTTCCTTATCTACAGGACAGAATCCCTCCAAGAGTTTCAGACTACCCTCTGCGATGGTGCCGGTACTGAGCGTTACACGCTGCCAGTCAATCTGTTGGAGTGTGGATTGCAGTTCTTCTTTCAGTTGCGGGATGTTCTCTTTTGCCCACAAGGCGATACGC
>CAVHKB010000140.1:0-7179 GCA_963636305.1 Prevotella sp. P5-108 | reverse complement strand
TATGTCATTGCATCGCCTTACCGATGCGCGGTTATGCCATAGGCGGAATGGTTTTAGTTGTTGTTTATTGTTTGTCTTTTGCTTGGTTTGAGGAGTTGTTTCCTCACTTTGCGCTGCAAAGTTAATGTAATTTTAGCAACTTTGCAAATGCAGGTTCAAAAAGATTGCAAATAGGTGCTAATAATTGCTATTGTGCAGCTTTGTGTTCTGTCAGCCATTTCCATACGGGTACAATGTGTATGGTATGTCCGTCTTGTTGTATCTCGTCTTCTTGGTTGTCGGTCAGTATCAGTCCTTCGGCGAAACCGAAGAACGCCATGGCTTGCTTGAGTCCGCCCAACTCTCGTGCCTCGTTGTCGCTATTGAGTTCGAGGCATACCTGTACCACTGCTTCGGGGTGATTGCGCCGGCACAATACAAAGTCGCACTCTTTGCGCTCCTCCTCAAAATAAAATACTTCGTACCCCTGTCGTTTCAGTGCCAGATAGACCGCATTCTCCAACTTATGCCCTCGGTCTTGGGATGCCGACGGCGACAATACACTGTGCAACCCTGTATCAATGCAATACATCTTTTTCGGGTTTATCAGTTGGGCTCGGTATGAATAAGCGAATTTCGGTACTAACTGAATGATATAGGTGTTTTCCAAATAGGACAGATAATCAACTACCGTATTGGCGGTCTTGACGCCTATGGCATCTGCCACTCGAGTGGCAGATATGCGGTTGCCTATATTAGCGACCACAAACAGCAGTAGATTTTTGATAGGCTTTTCGTCACGGATGTTGTAACGCACCAAGATGTCGCGATAGAGAATATCGTTTGCCAACTCATTGAGCAGTCGCTCGTCTTTCCATTGTATATAGGTAGGAAAACCGCCTGTGGTCAGGTAGTCGTTGAAAGTGTCTGCTGAGGGCTGCACATTCCGTATGCCGCAATACTCGGTGTAGGAGAACGGATAGAGCACACTATCCACATGCCTGCCCGTGAGATGGGTACCTAATTCACGGCTCAACAGCGAGGCGTTGCTACCCGTGATAACCACTTGGTAGCCCTCTTGCAATTTCTGGTTGATATACAACTCCCAACCTTCCACCACTTGTATCTCATCGAAGAACAGGTGGTGGCACCCCTTGTCGGCTATGATAGTGTCCAAGCGGCGAAAGTCGTCCAATTGGAAACCGTAGAGGCGTGGTACATCGAAATTCAGCAGCAGCGAATCTTCGGGATAGCGTGCCATTAGTTGTTCCACTAAGGTACTTTTTCCGCAGCGGCGAACACCCGTAATGATTGTCGCCACCGGTGTAGCATCGGTTTGGATGGATGCCAATGCCTCACGGGGGAAACTCTTGTCGTGTGCTATACGCGCTTGTTGCGCCTGCATAACCTCCTCTAAATCATTCTTGTATATCATATTCGTATCCTTTCTGTATGGGTGATACTTACTTTTGCGTATTGCTATTACTTAAATTTGCGTATTAGTATTACTCACTTTTGTGTATTATCATTACTCACATTTGCGTATTGCCAATACGCACTGCAAAGGTACGAGTAAAAAATCGAATCTGCAAATAATTTCTATTTTGTGCGCATTTTTTTTCGTGACGATTTGCAAGGGTGGGATAAATGGTGTATCTTTGCAGCGGATTTGAGAGGTGCAACTCTCTTTTCCACCTTGCTTTGCTTGACCTTTGCACGGGTCACATCGTAAGCAACCGATTAAATTCGTGAAAGCAAGACGCGTTGCGATTTTGCTTATTGAGAGGGGAGTAATCTCCTCTCATTTTTTATTCCATTCGTTTCGGAATTCGGCAGCAAATCGTTTTGTGTTGACCCATTGTCTTTTGACAACGATTCGTCGGCTTCCTTTATACAGCCATATTTCCAATACTGACTTATTGTGCAGAAAGCCTGTCTGTATCTGTTCTATTATTTTTTGCGTTGCGGTGTTTGTGTCTTGCACATCAATAATGATGTATTTCGATTGTTGCGAGCCATTATCCATTGCGTTTGCGATGCCGTTCTTTCCGTTGGTGATTTTGCCCTCGGCGTACAGATATTGATTCTTGTGCTGAATTATGTAGTCAGCACTCACGCTGCCACCGACATTCGGGACAAGATAAACATCGTACTTGTCGTTTGCTATCTTGGAGGCGAGGTGTATGTTCTTGGGAATTTCGTTTTCGTCTTCAAATTTATACTGTTCTGCAGAATAGCCGAATACACGACCATTTTTCGAAGACACTTGTGTTATGGGCTTGTACTCGCTTGCCTCTGTAATGGAGCGCAGAATACTGTTTTTCTCCTTTGCCGTTTTGGCTGCGTATATCGATTCGATAGCACCTTTCAACTGCTCGTATGTGCCTACTGCCACTGTCGCAATTGGTGTCGTGGCAAGTAGTTTTCCCTTTGCAGAGGGAAGATTAAGGTTTCCGTCTTTGCTGTTATGGTCGTCGAGTTGCTGTTTGGTCTTTTGAGCGAACTCAAAACGACGGCGTATGGAAATAGGGACTACGGCATCGGCGATGGGGACGAGTTGGTGGCGACAGTTCCAACCACCGCAGTTGCACTGGAAGTTGTCGGCGGTTGTTCCCTCTATCATACCATAAGGCAGTCCCGTCTTGTCGTAGATGGCGCATTGGTAGTCGTCAATCCGCCCAGTGAGGATAGTGGGTATCTCGGAGCGGTGGATGAACTTTTTTGCGGTGAGTTCTCGGCAGAACTCGCGGGTGGTCTCCTTGTTGCTGCCCGTGTACATAAACCACTCGCAGTCGAGGTCGTCGGTGAGCAGTTTGTTGTTCTGCCCCGTGAACTGCGAGAGTGCGGTGGTGGCGTAGGTGGTGGCATAGCGACTGCCACGCTGATGATAGCGGGCGGAGTGAAGCGTGTTGCCACCGACTCTATTTCCCGCGACGCGATAGACATGCTCCGCACGGCGGGCGTGGAGGTGCTGTACCACGAGGTGTTGGACTATATCCCGAACCATGACCATACCAACGAGTGTCCTATCGAGCGCAGCCTGCACGGCATCACCGACCCCGCCGAGTGTCTGCCTATTGTGCAAGGCATGGTCGAGAAGATGAGAAAGTAAGGAATCCCAAGAAATGAGGTAACAAAGAAAGTATGTAATACATCCGCCCTCTACATGGGGGCGAGTGGTGTGGATTAAAGAATTATAGAGGCTGCCTAATGAAAACTTGTTAGGCAGCCTTTTTTGTGGGGGTGGTAGTCCCTACTCTACACTCGCTGCGTTTTGCGCAAGTGTTAGAGGTGGTAACGCTGTAGATGTCGGTGTATCGGCTTTTATTTCTTTTTGTCGAGATAGTGCCGTATCTGTTTGGCTTCTACCGCCCGCATATAGTTCTCCATAAACGCATAGTCCGGTGTGCCGTCAGGGGTTACGGGGAGGAGGATTTTTGACCTTTTCAGTCTCCCAAGTGTTGCACCATTTCCGCCCCAATTAAATTTCTGCATTTGTATCTTTAGTAGAGGTATTATAAATGCCGCTACATATCTGTTGAGTTGCGGACTACTGAATACTTGTATGTTTTGCCCCGTATAGAAAGAGCAAGGCTGATAGAATACCGTTTGTGTGTCTAATCCAACAGAGATTACATTTCCCTCATCCAGCCGATATTTTGGCTGTTCACAGATAAAACTGTCCCACCCGTTATTCATATCCGTACGCGTAATATAAGGTGTGTTGCCCTCACCTGCAACAAGTTTGTTTCTATCTATACCACTTTGTGTCGCCCTAATAGAGAATATATCATTTAGGGCAAACTCTTTCCAATCCTGTTGTTCCAAAGTGCCATTTGGTTGGGTGCTTTGTTGGGTGGCTTTTGCTCGGAGGGACGGGAGGGTTTGTGCTTGCAGTTTCTTCTCTACCTCTCGCATATAGTCTTCCATATACTGCCAATCGGGTGTGCCGGCGGGAGTTACGGGGAGGAGAATATGTTCTCGGACTATCTTTTTGATAATGCGTGCATAGCCATAACTATACACTGCTGTTTGCTGATTTAATAGCACACATAAAAACATTGCTGTATAACGATTGAGATTTTTATGGCGTAGTGTGTATATTTTCACGCCAGGAAGGAATGAAAATTCTTGGTAAAAAGCCACAGCACCCTCTGCACCAATAGTTATACAAACACCTTCACATAATTGTTCTGTTTTCCTTAATACAAAACCACTTATTCCATTATTAATAGTACTACGAGTAACAAATGGCACACTTCCATCTTGCATTTCTTGTTGAATAAAGTGCTTTGTTGTTTGGACATTGAGTAATTTCCCAACCTCAAACTCTTTCCAAGTACATTCTTGTAGTGTTTTCATATCAAAGTTGTTTTGTGGCAGATGAGGACGAATGCGTTTATATGTGGCAATATCGAGTCAACCGGTTTGTTCCAAACCGTCGCGGGTGAGGACACCCACGCCCCCAGGCTGTCGGATGTGCTGCTTTTAACTGTTGTATTTTACCCTCAATGGATACAGTCTTTTTACTATTAACTGCTGTATTTTACCCTCAATGGATACAGTATCTTTACTATTAACTGCTGTATTCTACCCTCAAATGGATACAGTTTCTTTACTTTTAGCTGATGCATCCTACTATCTGCAGGTATAGGATTTTTACTTTTAGTAGATGTATTCTGCTATCCGAGGTTCTGTGTGTATTTATTTTTCTTCGGTAGGGGGTGTGTTATCGGGAGCGGGGGTGTTATTGGCATGGTTGTCAAACAAATAGCCGCGGCCGTGGGTAATCATATTGAACTCGAAAGTGAGGTAGTCCGCCATTGTCTTCTCAAAGTCCGCATCGGTGGGGATGGTGTCGTTGAAATAGTAGAACGAGTGCAGCCATTCGTCGTCCGGCTCAATCGTAGTTTCGACACAGAACTTGGTTTCTGCGGTAGTGCGGTTGAACCACACATCCAACAGGTGTTGGCGTTTGTCTTTGGCGGACGGGGTCTCAACTAATCCTCTGTTTCTCTGCACCTCGAAGCCGTCGTTTTGGAAGTTGATAAACTTGCACTTATGGTCTTTGGGATGTGGTATTCCAGCTGTGAACACCGCAATGCAGGGGTTGGTACCCACCCCGTGAAAAGTTTCCTTATTCAGCGTAATGACACCCTCCAGCGTATGGTGCTTAAGGATATTCGCTTTGATCGTTCTTTCGCCTTTGGATTTGCCCGTAACGGAAGACTGCGGCACAATGACTACGCACTTTGCCCCATCGACAAGAGAGTCCAACAGATGCTCTGTGAAGTTAATCTCATACTGCGTTGGGTCGCTCTCGCTGCCCTGGGAGTACGGCGGGTTCATCATGCCCACCGTGCAGCCCCATAGTTGCAGTTGCGCAGGATTGGCGGCAAGGAAATTGTCGTTGTGCAGATTGCTCTTGCCGTCGCCGCGCAATATCATATTGGTCGTGGCGATAGTGAACATATAGGATTGCAATTCAAGCCCGTAGAGTTGGTCGCGGCGGATGTGTCGCTGCCGCTCCTCGTTAGGCTCTTGCGAAAGCATCTTGTGCATGGCGGCAATGAGGAAACCCGCTGTACCACAACACGGGTCGAGTACTTTGTCGGTCGGGCGGAGTTCCGCCAGTTCGCAGAATAATTCTGTGATATGCTTGGGTGTAAGCACGATACCCAATGTCTGTCCGTCGCCGCCGGAGTAACTCATAAACTCCCCATAGAAGCGCCCGATATAGTCTTCGGAAGAGGAATAGCGGAAGGAACGGAAGATAGAATTATAGAGGAACTCGGTATAGTAGCGCAGCGGCGTTTTGCCCAGTCTGGGTTCGATTTGGTTAATCCTGGCTGTGTCCTTGATGACGGCAAACTGCGAGAGCAGTTTCTCCCGTTTGGTGTCGGGCGTGACATTGGCACGATTGAGGTTGGTTTGAATGGCATCGTAGATTTTCTGTCCGTCGGTGTGAATGTTGTCGCCGTTGAGCGACTCGATAGAGAAAGTCTTATACTGTATCTCACGCAATGCCAGCATAATACCCGACACAAGGAGAGGCTTATCGGTGTCTTTAATCGCCCCGTAAGTGCGGAGTGCCTCGTGCAGTTCCGCCGCCTGCTTGAGTATTTCGGAGGTTTCTTTCTCGCCGTCGGTGTTCTCCTTTAGCACCTCACGGAGATAGAACTCGTGGATGTTTGCGGCACTGAAAGAGATAAAGGTTTCTACATCGTCGAGGAGTTGGTAGTCGCCTCGTTCGTTGACGAAAAGGGGCGTGATACGATGGTGTTTCGGGTCGCCGGATACGCCGAAAGCAAAGATTTTGTGGAAGTAAGTATGCGTGGCGATATGCTTCGCATAGAAAAGCGCCCCGTTGACGGCATAGTTCTTAACGGGTGCGATGTCCTGCGAAATGAGTTGCCGGCTGTCGAGAAAGATATGCTTGTCGAGTGCGGCTTTGTCCTCGATAACCAAAAGAAAATCACCCACTACGCCGCAGTACTCGGGATAGCCGCAGTTGCCCGTCTGCGACTTGGAGGCAGACGCAAGTGCTTGATTTACTTCGAGTAAGTCGGAGCCTTGCGCAGTAAGAGAGATGTCGGCTTCCTTGAGCAAGTCATAGACCCATAGGTCTGTCTTGATTTCCTTTTTAGGCATACGGAATGTGCTATTGGGGCGTTCGTCTTGCCCTATAGACACAAAAATGCGAGCGTAACTTGCTCGCATTGCGGCTGTGGAAGATGCCTGAAAGAACACAAGTCACGCCCGCACGAAAAGCACGGGCGTTTGCTCGACTTGTTCGTATTCTTTCGTTTGAAACTTCCACATTCCAATGCGAATAGAACAATAGCAAACGCTATGATATGGAGTGATATGTGTTTGCGACCTGCGGACGCACTCCACTTACATGCGGCAGGGCAATTACGGGTGCAAAGATACGGCTTTTTGCGGGAATATGCAAATGGTGGCGAAAGAAGAGAGAGAGTGTAGTTGTGGGATAGTGTTCATATAACAAAAAAGGCTTAATGATTCGCTAATGCTTCGGTTATGCTTCGGTTATGCTTCGGTTATCTTATAGAATTAACAGCAATGTGGCGGGGGGAAAACAGCAATTAATAGGTAACGGGTAACGATTAACATGAATTATTTGTGGGTTCTTCCTATATTCATCCTATATTCGTCCTATATGCGTCCTATATAAATCGT
>CAVHKB010000139.1:0-7219 GCA_963636305.1 Prevotella sp. P5-108 | reverse complement strand
TAAATCGTATATAAATCCTTTGGAAGTGGTAGGAAATAGTGGGGTTGGCGGAGGGGAGATTATAATTAACAGTTAACAATTAACAATTAATATGCAGGGGAGAATGTAATTAATAGTTAACAATTAACAATTAATATGCAAGGATATGTTGATGGGCGTTGTGTGGTTGGTGGGTAACACAATGTTCTACCTGCGAAGGAGAGTTGAGAGCCATAGCGTGCAGTTAACAATTAACAATTAACAGTTAACAATTAACATGCAGAGATGATATGAGAGCCATAGCACGCTATGGCTCTACAGTTGACATAAACGAAGTTACAAAGGACGGGCAAAGGACGACGGTGGATGACAGACGGATAGAGGGTCTGGGGATTCTGGATGTCTGGGGATTGTTGGTTGGAGGAGGGGAGGTTTAAGGGAGGAGGGAGAGGGAGTGTTCGATTTGTTGTTGGATGTTGGAGGAGTTGGGAACGAGCGGGAGACGGAGGACATTGTGGATTTTATGCTGCTTGTTCAGTACGGTCTTTATTCCGCTTGGGTTTCCTTCGGCAAAGAGCAGATGAATCATTGGGTCGTATTGTGCTTGCAGATATTGGGCTTGTCCGTGTGTGTTATGCACTATCTCGCGGAATGCTTCAGGGAAGGCATTGGAGGCTACCGAAATGAGTCCATCGGCTCCAGCCTGCATGAGCGGACAAGCAAGAGCATCGTCACCGGAAAGGACGGAAAAGCGATGGTCAGCCAACTGAATGAGTCGTGTGATTTGTTCGAGATTGCCAGATGCCTCCTTTACGCCCGCAATGGTGTCGGGGTGTTGTTCGCATATCCGTATTACGGTTTCGGGAAGCAGGTTGACGCCAGTTCTTCCGGGGACATTATACAGGAGTATGGGAACAGGGCTGACGGATGCAAGTGCGTGGAAGTGTTGGAAAAGCCCCTCCTGAGAGGGTTTGTTGTAGAACGGACAGACGCTGAGTATAGCGCAGTAGCCTTGCAGGTCGGTGGGGTTCAGGTCGTTCAAGAGTTGTTGTGTGTTGTTGCCTCCGAGTCCCAAGACGAGTGGCAGTCGGTCGGCAACACGGTCGCGTACAAAACGAGAGACGGTGCGCCGTTCGTCGGGTGTGAGAGTAGCGGTTTCGGCGGTTGTGCCTAATACCACCAGGAAGTCGGCACATGCATTGATTTGTGACTCGAGCAGTTGTTCGAGAGCCTTGTAGTCGATAGTTCCATTGGGAAGGAAAGGTGTGATGAGTGCCGTTCCTAAGCCGTTGTAAGGTTTGTCGTTCATTTGTGCGGGGTTATATGTTGCAGATAGTGAAGGATCTGCTCGAGAAGATATTTGGAGTCGGCAGTATTTTCTTCGGGCAGTTGAATCATGAAGTCGAAGAGTTGATTTTTCTCGAGGAAGGTGACGCAATGTGTTTCTCCTGTTTTGAAATCGGCGTTAGCAAGGAGTACCATCCACTGTGTGTAGAGGGTTGGTTGGGAGAATAGGCAAATCAGGAGGTCGTACGGACGGGACAGAATGGAGCGGAGGTCGTCTTTGGGTTTACGGAGGCAGTTGAAGTCTTTTTTCGTGACACGGATATAGTCGGTAGGAGGGAGTTGGTTTTTCCGCACTTTCGGTGTGAAAGCGATGGCGGTTATTTCTCTGTCCTCGCGACGCAGACGGTTGACGACTGGTTGTATGTCCGTCCAATCGTTCTCGTTGAACAGCAACAAGATACGGCGGCATTGCGCAAAGCATGGGAACGCATTGGGCGTTCTTTTCTGCTTGTGCAGTGCGTGGTTGAAGAGGAGTTGGTTGATGAACATGGCTTAGATATTAGGAGATTGCAAGAGTTGCAGGAATTCGTCTTCAGAACATAGGGGGATGTTCAGTTCCTGTGCTTTTTGCCGTTTCTGCGGTCCCATATTGTCCCCTGCGAGGATAAAGGAAGTGTTTCGAGAGACGGAGCCGATGTTTTTGCCGCCGTTATCTTCGATCATTTGTTTGAGTTGGTCGCGCGAATAACGGTTGAAGGTCCCGGAGATGACGATGTTTTTTCCTTGCAAGATATTGGATTGCGCAGTGGACTGCAGGTTGTTGTTTTCGAGTTGTACGCCTGCCTCACGGAGTTGATTGACGAGGAGGATATTGTCGGGTTTGCGCATCCATTGTTGAATGCTGTCGGCTATTTGGCTGCCTACATCTTCGACCTGCATGAGTTGTTCTTTGGAGGCCTGTTGCAAGAGGTCGAAAGAAGGGAAGGAGCGTGCGAGTTTCTTGGCGGTTGTTTCGCCTACATAGCGGATCCCCAAAGCGAAGAGGACGCGGTTCCACGGCACCTGTTTGGAGGTTTGTATGCCTTGTAGAATGTTTTGCGCAGCCTTTTGTTGGAAGCCCTCGAGTGCAATGAGTTGGTTTTCGGTGAGGTGGTAGAGGTCGACGACATTGTGCAGCAGTCCGACGCTGTACAGTCGGTCGATGGTTTCTTTTCCTATGCCGTCGATATTCATTGCCTTTCGAGAGACGAAGTGTTCTATTTTGCCTTTGATTTGCGGGGGACAGCCGTCTTCGTTGGGACAGTACCACGCAGCCTCTTCTTCGTTACGCACGAGGGTTGCTCCGCATTCAGGGCATTGATGGATGAAGGTTACGGGTTGTGCGTTTTGCAGTCGCTTATCGTGTACTACGGCAGTTATTTTAGGTATGATTTCCCCACCCTTTTCGACCCATACGGTGTCGCCAGCGTGAAGTCCGAGTGTCTGCATGAAATCGTCGTTGTGCAGAGTAGCCCTGCGCACAACAGTGCCGGAGAGTTGTACGGGTTCCATATTCGCGACGGGAGTGACAATACCCGTTCTGCCAACTTGAAAGGAGACGGAAAGTAGACGGCTTTGTTGCCTTTCGGGCTGGAACTTATAGGCAATAGCCCATCGAGGGCATTTGGCAGTGAATCCGAGTTGCTGCTGTTGCTTGAGGTCGTTGACTTTTAGGACGACGCCATCTGTTGCTACGGGAAGTGTTTTGCGTGCGGTATCCCAGTGGTTGATGAAAGCATAGACTTCGTCAAGACTGTTGCAGCAAGCGATAGCGTCGGATATGCGGAAGCCCCACGAGCGTGCTTGCTGCAAGTTTCCGTAGTGAGTGGCGGAGGGTAGTTGTTCGCCTAAGAGATAGTAGAGATAGGCATCTAATCCGCGTCGTTTGACTTCGCTTGGATCTTGCAGTTTGAGTGTTCCAGATGCCGCATTTCTTGGGTTGGCGAATAGAGGTTCTTCCTGTTCTTCGCGCTCTTTGTTGAGTCGTTCGAAGGATGCCCATGGCAGCAAGATTTCTCCGCGTATTTCGAATTCTTCGGGGATGTCAGTACGATTGATGTGTTGAGGTATGGAGGGTATTGTTTTTATGTTCTGCAGGACATCGTCGCCTTTAAGTCCGTCTCCGCGTGTGAGTGCGTGGACGAGAGTACCCTGTTTGTACCAAAGAGCGATGCTGAGACCATCGTATTTAAGTTCTGCTACTATTTGCGGAGTTTGTCCCAAGTCTTTAACGATACGGTCGTACCATTGTTTGACCTCTTCCGGTGAGTAGGTATTTTGTAGAGAGAGCATAGGATAACGGTGTTCGATTTGTTGGAATCCGCTTCCTTTTTTGAGGTCGGAACCTACATGTTTGGAGGGAGAATCGGGGTCGTTGAGTTCAGGGTATTTGGCTTCGAGGTCTTGCAGCCGTCGCATCTTTATGTCGAATTCCTTGTCGGATAGGACAGGTTGGTTGAGTACATAGTAGCGATAGTTTTGCTCTGTGAGTTCTTGTCGCAACTTCATCAACTCGTCTTTCTCGGCAGCATTGTTGTCGAGAGGCGGTTGGATATTGTCAAATAGGTCGAGTTGCATATCCTCTTTAGTGGATGAATAGTTTCACTTGCTTGACTTGATTTTCCACAAATACATTGATTATGTAGAATCCTTTGTAATTATCAAGGCTGAGCGTATAGTCAGTTTGGTTGATATTACCTTGTAAGAGCAATAATCCCATGCCGTTGTAGAGTCGGTAGTAGCCGCCAAGGGCGTTGCTGATATGCAGTTGGTCGGCGTACATTTTGACGGTGCATAGTTCGAAACTATTGTCAGAATCGGTGCTATAGTTTTGTCCGAGCGCCAGACCAACGAGTACAGGATCGTGATCGCTTGAGCGAAACATAGTGAGGTCAGATGATTTGTCGTAGGTGAAAGCGTCGTTCTCATCTGAATTGATGTGATATGCCTGCATTCCGGTTACTTGCGCGAGCATAGTAGAATTGACGAGGGCATGATCGAGATAGCCTGCTTGCTGATGGAAGACATAACTGTAGGAGGAGTCAGCATGAAAGTAGCGATGCAGGTCGATCATTCCTCCGTTGGTCAAGGTTCGAATAGGGTCTTCTTTGGCATAGGCGTTGAGGTCTCCCATGATGAGTATGTCAGGGTCGTTGTAGTAGTTCTTTTTGTCGTTGTAAGAAGCGAGGACCGATTGTGCTTCTCTTACCCGAGCGGCGTTGTAGGAGCCTTGTCCGTCGCCCTTGTCTGCGTCTTCGCCTGATGCAGAGCCTGACTTGGCTTTGAAGTGGTTGATAGAGAAGATGAACCTTTCTTGGTTGGCGTTTTCAGTAAAGGCGATGAGTTTTTTGCGGTTGTTTACTCCGATGTTGTTGTCATAGAGATTTCCGTAGGGTGTGACTTTGTCGGTACGATAGATATAGCCTGATTTGGTGTAGGTTCCAGATGCGCCTGTGCCGTCGTCGATATAGGAGTAGTTATGTCCTGTTGCAGCAGAAAGGGCGTTGGCAAGTTTAGCCAATGCGGTTTGTCCTTGTTCGATTTCTACAAAGCCGTATATATCTGCGTTGATGTGAGTGAGAGCATCCATTATTTTTGTGTGTTGGCGTTGTGATTCCTCTGCTGTTTCAGGACCGTAGCCTTGTCCGATGCTCTCGACCAGATAGTATTCGAGATTAAAAGCACATACAAGCAGTGTGTGTGTGCCTCGTATATCGACAGAAGGAAATCCGTTGTTGAGTTCTGTACGGGAATTTCCTACAAAGGTCGGGTCAGTAACGAGCGTCCAATTTGTAGCGGAATTGATACGGACAGAGAAGTCAGTGAGTTTCTCGCCCATACGGTGATAGTCGTAGAGTCCGCTGAGTGTGACTGCTGCGTTGCTGTTGGCAGTAACGATGTTGGTATATTCGAGAGTGGAAGGTATTGCTTGGTTCGTAGGTGCATAGATGCGCCGAGGTGCGATAGTGTAAACGCCGCTGTTATAGTTGTAGTTGTTGCAGATATAGAAGGGGATATCGAACTTGACCGTTTGTCCGACATAGTCCGTCATAGAGCGGGAGGTCCAAGTGTCGGGGTTGTCAATATGCACGATGGTTTGTGCAAAGGCACAGCAAGAAAGGAGGCAGAGGGCAAGCAGTATGCCAAAAGGTTTCTTCATTATTGAACTCTTGATTACACAGTGAAAATGCAAAGGTATAACATTTAGCGTGAAATGGCAACAATAGGCATGAGAAATAGTTGCGTAAGGCATAAAAAAGAAGAGATTGCCGTTTGAGGCAGTCTCTTCAGGAGTCCGTTTGCGTTTTCTCAAACGGTGGTTCATGCGCATTGTTATTTGTGAATAGCGCCGCTCGGACATACATCAGCGCAGGTGCCACACTCGGAGCATAGATCGGGATTGATTGAGTAGATGTCGCCTTCTGAGATTGCTCCCATAGGACATTCGTCGATGCAAGTACCACAAGCGATGCAGTCTTCGGAAATTACATAAGCCATAATGTTTGTTTGTTTTAAGTTAGTAGTTATTGTATTTATTTCGAGTATTATCGTTGCTTGATGAATAATCGGTTGCAAAAGTACGGTAAGTTTCCGAAACTTGCAAATTATTTGTGTACCTTATCGGGATTTCGTTTAGCGAAGTCCGCCCAGCCTTTGTATTTGGTATCTGTGAGTGGGCTACCGAGTTGCAGGAAGTGACAGTATGCGATGGCGAGTGCATCGGTAGCGTCGAGTTTGTGCGGCATCATTTCGTCGGGGATATGGAGAACACGCTGTAGCATTGCAGCGACCTGCTCTTTTGATGCGTGTCCATTTCCTGTGATAGCCATTTTTATTTTCATGGGAGAGTATTCGTTGATGGGAAGGTCTTTGGATAGTGCAGCAGCGATGGCGACACCTTGTCCGTGCGCGAGTTTGAGCATGGTCTGTACATTTTTGTCAACGAATTGTGTTTCGATGGCTATTTCGGAGGGCGTGAACCGATCGATGAGGTCTTGAAGGAAGAATAAGATCTGTTGCAAGCGTGCATAGTGTCCGTCGATTTTATGCAGGTCGAGGACATCCATGTGTATGAGTTGCGTTTTGCTGCCGTTGGTTTGCAGTATGGCGTATCCCATGAAGTTGGTTCCTGGGTCGATGCCCAATATCCTATGGTTGGGAACAAGATGGTCTTGCATGGGGATGTAGTTATTTGGGCATCCGAAAAGAGATGAACAGTGTGAGGATGCAATAGAGGAAGAGCATGACTACCCAGCCGTTGTTTTGAAACCACATCAGGCACGCAGCGACAATGAGCAGTGTAGCGATAAGGAAATTAAGACGGTGTAGCCGACTGATGCGAATGTCTTGTGATTTGTTTTGCAGAGCAAAGGTGAATGTTTGTGCGACGGCGAGCAATGCCCCTATTGCGAAAGGATAGAAGCCTATCGGATTGTCGGCGACAGACAGAATGGCTCCTATGAGAAGCAGGACGGCATATAGAGCGACCCAGAGTGTATGCAGTTTGGTGTTAGTCATCTTCGTCAATCAGGTATATATCTTCGTTGCCGGCATGCATGAAGTATTGTTCTCTTGCGAACCGTTCTCTGTTTTCGGGGCTATGTTCGAGGTTTTGTATAGCGTCGTTGTAATAATCGACACGGTCATTGTATTTATTGAGTTCGGATTGCAGTTGTTTGATTTGGCGATTTCTTTTCGCCTGTTGGATGAGGCTTTGTTCGCCGCAGCAAACAAGTACCAGCACCGCGATAAGACAGGTGATGATGTATTTGTTGAGCAGATATTTTTTGTTTTTCCGTATGAAATCTTTCGGATTCATATTGCAAATTGGAAGTCAGTGCAAAAGTACAAATTCTTTTCCAAAGTGACAACCCTACGAAGAAAAGATAGTAAAAATAGGGGGGAGGGGTGTGGT
>CAVHKB010000138.1:0-7252 GCA_963636305.1 Prevotella sp. P5-108 | reverse complement strand
TATGGCTCTCAACTCCCTTTCGCAGGTAGAACATTGTGTTACCGTTTTAACTCCTCTACAACTATCTCCCCTCTCCATAATTTATGCCTAATTCATGGCAATACGGCACCGCCGTCCGTCGAAAAACACCCCAACCCTCTACCAACCACACACCTACAAAAACACTTACATTTTTGTAAGGAAAAATTTGGAACGAAAACATTTAATTCACTACCTTTGCAACCGATAAAAATGGCAAAGCAAACCACTCCAATTGCTTTCTGATAAAATGAAAAACAAAAAAGAAGAAATACTATCTGCTGCGGAGGAAGAATTTGCCCGTCATGGATATGAAGGAGCAAATATCTTGCGCATAGCCAAACATGTCAATGTCACACATGTCTTGATTTATTACCATTTCAAATCCAAAGAAAATCTCTTTACTCAAGTATTGCAACGCAAAATTGACGGCTTCATTCAATCTGTCCTGCCGCCTGCAGGCACCGAAAACCTCTATTTCTTGCAGAACTTAGACAACCTGATTGTACAAAACTTCGACTTTATCGCAAACAATGTCGCATTTGCGCGCTTAATTGTTAATGAGGCAAAATCAATACCCTCACTCGTAGATATTGCACACAATCAATATCTTGACTATATCAACCTCTTGCAGAATACGCTAAACAATGAACATACTGCCGGCAACATCAACCAAACCAATGCCGAACAACTTGTCTTGAACATATTCTCACTCAACATCATGTCCGTTTTGGTAATGCCTGAACTCGAACCACTGTTGCCCTATGAACAACCCGACAAACAAATACTGCTTCTGCAACACAAACAGGAAAACATCCGTTATATACACTTGTTTTTAGGTGTCAAAGAATAAACATTCACAAACAATGATTATGAAAATTACTAAAATCACAGCAATAGCACTGCTCTCAGTACTGATATGCCTATCATTCTCCTCTTGTAACGAACCCGTCAAAGCATTAGTCGGCTCCTATAGTTATACGGTCAGCGGACAAGCCACTATCGACGACACCGTCAAAATTGTTCTACCCAACGAAAAAGGTACCATACAGATGGAAAAACTGCCAAAAGATAGTGTCCTATTGACAATAAATTATCTCAACGGATTAGAAGGCGGAGTATATACTGCAAGGGGCAAAGTAACCGACAACAAAATAACACTCGCGCCCTTTATGCGTACACTGACCATTACTTATAAAAACACCGTAACCGAGTTGTTGGTTCCTGTCGAGAAAACATATACCGAGAACTTCGATATACAGGTCAATGGAGTAGGTACCATCTACGACGAAACCATACATTTCCGCTTGCAATACAAAGGAAAAGGCACATCTGTCGACAAGGTCATCAAAGGCAATAATATCCTCATGGTTGCCAAGCGCAACTAATCTTTTCTGTCCCTATTTTTATAGAACAATGAAACACTATCAGTCCATAGCACTCCCGTTGGTCTTGCTCTCATTCTGCTTCTGTCCCTCTTGCAACAAAATACAATCCATCAGACAAGACAAACAGAGCAGCGTTGCACCGCTAACGGTTTCAGTGCAGAAGATAAAAACGCAAACCTCCTGCAACACACACACCTATGTCGGCAGATTGGAGAGTGCAAGCAGTATACCGCTTAGTATGCAGACGGCTGGACAAGTCATCAGCGTCAGCGTAAAGAAAGGAGATAAACTGACGGCTGGACAAGAGATACTCCGTCTCGATAACACACAGGCACGCAACACATTGCAGGCTTCAAAAGCCACGCTGCGGCAAATCGACGACGGCTATCGGCGCGCCCAAAAAGTGTTTGCCGAAGGAGGTGTCACAGAACAGAAAATGGTAGAACTGCGAAGTCAAAGACAGCAGGCACAAGCAATGGTCGCAATTAGCGAAAAAGCACTCAACGACTGCGTTCTAAAAGCCCCGAGCAATGGAGTCTTAGGAGACTTCGATATTCACATCGGACAAGTGATAGCACCTGGAATACCCGTTGCCACACTAATCAACAACGATACCTATAAGGTCGCCTTTGATGTAGCGGAAACAGATATAACCAACCTGCATATAGGAGACAGCGCACGACTATACATAACCGCAATAGGAAAGGATACATTAAATGCAATAATCATCGAGAAAAGCCTGATTGCTAATAACATCTCCCATACCTACACCGTCAAAGCAATGTTGCTGGATAATCCGCTCAACAGCGAACTGCTTTCCGGTATGGTAAGTAAAGTATGGCTGGCATCACAAACAGCAACAGGATATACCATCCCCGCAGAATGTGTCCAAACACTGAAATCGGGGCAGAGTGTATGGGTCGCCGTCAATGGAATAGCCCGACGGCAACAGGTGAAAATAGGACCGTATATAGGCAATAATGTGCTGGTCACAAGTGGACTGCACGAGGGAGATCTGGTCATCGTCGATGGATTTCAGAAACTTTATACGGGTGCCAAACTAAATTACTGGAAAAGTGAAAAAACGCACGCATATTGAAGGAGCCATGCGCAACCATAACATGGTTGCATTAGTAGTCTTGCTGCTCTTGGGGATAGGAATCTGGTCTTTGCCGAAAATGAATAAAGACGAGTTTCCACAATTCCAAATCCGTCAAGGAGTAGTGGCCGCAATATACCCGGGCGCTACTGCACAGGAAGTGGAACAACAGGTCACCATACCTCTCGAGGACTATCTGAATGCCTACGAGCAGATTGACAAGGAAAACACCTATTCCGTCACCGAAGATGGCATCGTCTATGTATATGTCACCATCCGTACTTCCGTAAAGTCTTGTCAAGAGGCATGGACAAGTATCCGCTCCGGATTAGATATCTTCAAAGCAACTAAACTACCACCAGGAGTACTGCAAGTCGTTGTAATCGACGACTTTGGTAATACTTCATCCATGCTACTGGCGGTCGAAAGTGATGAGCGAAGCCCAAGAGAATTGGAGCAATATGCACGGACACTCTGTACTCGCTTACGCACTATACCTGAAATGGGTAAAATTAAAACACTCGGTACACAACAGGAAGAGGTTGCAATCACCATCGACCCTGCAAGGTTGTCTGCATACAGCATCGACCAAACTACCTTACAAATGTCTATGCTCCTGCAAGGTATCAGAACACTCGGAGGAAGCCTCGATAATGGACAGAAATTGCAGGTAACTATTCCCTACAAAAGCGAACAGGAGATCGCAGAACAGATAGTCTGGTATGACCCGATAAGCAATAGTACAATCCGCCTGAAAGATATAGCCGATGTAGAACGACGCTACAAAAAACCGACACAATTCGTTGAATACTACACCGGTGATGAAACGGTAAACATATCTCCCGACCGCTCATGTCTTATTATCAACATGGAAATGATGCCCGGTAATAACATAGTGGCATTTGGTGAAAAGGTCGACAAAGAAATAGCCGCTGTACGACAACAACTGCCACCTGACATACACTTCCACCGAATAACCGACCAACCTAAAGTAGTCAACGACTCTGTCATGTCCTTTCTACGGGATATACTTCTCTCTATCGTCGTCGTCATTGCCGTAATGCTCGTACTATTTCCACTGCGTACAGCCTTAGTCGCTAGTACTGGCGTACCCGTATGTACTGCATTGGCCATAGGTCTGATGTACCTCACAGGCATCGAACTCAATACAGTAACGCTCGCCGCGCTTATAGTAGTACTGGGTATGATAGTCGACGATTCTGTCATCGTCATTGATGGCTACTCCGATATGCTCTCGCAAGGACATAGTCGATGGTACTCTGCTGCCGTCAGCACGCAACAATTGTTCGTCCCTATGGCAATAGCCACTTGTTCTATCTCCGGTATGTTCTTCCCTATGACACGCATAATCAAAGGACCTCTCGGAGAGTTCGTTCAATTATTCCCTTGGGCAATTCTCTTCGCACTTACTGCCAGCATATTCTATGCCACTTGGGTCACTCCATACATGGCTACACGGTTCATTAAGCGGAAAAAAGAGAACGAAATGAGTTGGCTCGAGCGCGCTCAAAACCACTTCTTCGAATGGTTGCAGGCAGGATATAAAAAACTTCTTACTCGCTGCTTCCATCATCCGTACATCTCTTTTGCTGTTCTCATCGTCTGTATCGCTTTGGGCGTATTCCTCATGACGCAACTGAATGTACAACTCCTGCCTAAAGCCGAGCGGGAGTGCTTTGCAGTCGAAATACACCTGAAAGAAGGCTCTTCCATCGACCAAACAGCCATCGTCGCAGACTCTTTGGCGCGAATGATGAGGGTCGACAAACGAATTACATCCATCACTTCTTTCGTCGGACAAGCATCTCCGCGTTTCCATGCTACCTACACCCCGCAAATGTCGAAACCTTCCTATGCGCAGTTCATTGTCAATACGACCTCATCTCGTGCCACAGCAGAACTGCTCCAAATGTCACAACAATACGAAAACTATTTCCCTAACGCCTACATACGCTTCAAGCAGATAGACTATCAGGCGGCCAAAAATCCCTTGGAGATTCGCTTCAAAGGAGGAGATATGGAGCAGATGGCACTTCTTTCGGATAGCCTTAAAAGGTTTATGGCAGAACAATCGGAGATGATGTGGGTGCATAGCGATTTCGATCAATTCACTGCTCAAACCAAGATAACACTGCGTGAGGAAGAAGCAACAAGGCTCGGTATAACCGAAGCGATGCTCTCAGTCTACCTCAGCACACTGACTAACGGAGCCAAAGTAACCACAATATGGGAAGGCGACTATGGCATCCCTGTCATCCTCTATACCGACGGAGGAAAAGAAATGGTGACCTCCAATCTCGGCGATGTGATGATTCCTACCGCCTACCCAACTGTATGGGTCCCCCTGCGGCAAGTGGCGGATATAACACCAGAGTGGCATCGTTCCACCATCGAACACCGCAACTCTGTGCCAACTATCACGCTCGGATGCGACCTAAGGGGACAAACAAGCCAGGTCTCTGCCGAGAAAAAGGTGAAAGAATGGATCAAAACAAACCTCAGCAACCTCCCTCCTGAAATCTCTATCTCCTATGGAGGTCTCACCGCTATCAACGACGAAATGATTCCCGAAATCCTACTAAGCGTCGTGGCAGCACTTCTTGTCATGTTTGTCTTGCTGCTCTATCACTTTGGCGACATCGCTCTTGCATTGCTCACACTCTCAAGCAGTATCCTGTGTTTCTTTGGCGCATTCCTTGGCTTGTACATATTCCAGATGGACATTTCCATGACCGCCGTCTTGGGTATCGTCAGCCTGATAGGTGTCATCGTCCGTAACGCCATCATGATGTACGAGTATGCCGAAGACCTGCGCAAGCACAATGTACCTGTGGCAGAAGCAGCCTACGAAGCAGGACTCCGCCGTATGCGACCGATATTCCTCACAACGGCTACTACTGCACTCGGTGTCATTCCTATGATTATCGCACGGACAAGCCTCTGGATGCCTATGGGAGTCGTCATCTGTTTCGGCGCTTTGTTCACCCTACCGCTCACACTCACCATGTTGCCTATCACCTATTGGAAAATGTATCAGCATAAAGACAAGAAAACGGCATAAACGATGAAACGAACATTACGAACCTACATATCTTGCTTGCTAATCACTTGCTCTGTCGGACTCTTCGCACAACAGGACGCTGACTCTGTCCATCTGACACTCACCCTCGACTCTTGCCTCGCCCTGGCAAAACAAAACAACAAAGAACTGCTTAAGGCACGACTCGACATACAAAAAGCACAGCAAGTCAAAGCACAAGCCTTCACCAAGTATTTCCCGCAGGTCAAAGCGTCGGCTGTTGGCATTCATTGTCTGCATCCGCTCGTGGAGATTGGTATTGACGATGTCAACAACGCTTCTGTCCGCGACCTCCTCACCATGCTCTATGGCAACTATGGAGCAGCATTGGGACTGGAGAACACTATCTCCCTCTTTCAATACGGCTACCAAGTAGGAGTAACGGCTCTCCAACCGGTCTATGTGGGAGGTAAAATCGTCAACGGTAACCGACTGGCACAAGTAGGTGTACAAGCCGCTGAACTGCAAACCGACATCACACAGCGTGACCTCCTCGAACAAGTAGAAGAGTCTTATTGGCTCGTTGTCGGACTCACAGAAAAACAGAACACGCTCCTGGCAGTAACCAACCTGCTTGATACCATTCACCGTACCGTCAACGCTGCCGTCAAAGCCGGGTTGGCACTACAAACCGACCTCCTGCAGGTCGAACTCCGACAATCTGAATTACAACGAACACAGATTCAACTCAACAATGGACTCGCTCTCTCTAAAAGAGCGCTTTGGCAGGCACTCTCTCTCAATCCCGATGAGGTCCAACTCAGCAATATCCGTCTGGAGACCGTACATACCGATACCATGATGCTGCCTGCCGCCGATAACAATATCAGCAACCTCCCCGAAACCAACCTCCTGGCACTGCAAGTCCGCGCTGCTGAACTGCAACGGCGAATGGCGATTGCCGATGCGCTGCCCCAAGTGGCAATAGGGGCGCACTATGGGTATAGCAACATTCAAACGAACCTCCTGCGCAACGGCTTGGGCAGTAAAACGGGCAATGGTGCCGTCTTCCTTACCGTCTCTGTTCCCATCACCGATTGGTGGGAGAAGGGACACAAGATTCAAGAGAACAATATCGCCATCCGACAAGCACAACTGCAACAGGAACAACTCTCCGAACAACTCGCCTTGCGGACACAACAAGCCTACGACAAGATGCTGGAGGCTTATCTGCTCGTCGCCGAAAGTCAAAGGGCAGTGTCTATTGCACAGGAGAACTATCGTCTGTCTGAGGTCAATTACCGTGCAGGAATATCCACCATCACCGACCTGCTCACGGCGCATGCAACATTACTGCAGGCAGAGAACAACCTCACAGATGCCAAAATCACCTGTCAAGTCACCTCCCGACGCTATCGCGACCTCACATCTAACCCCTCCCAACCTCATATCTAACATCTCCAAATCCTGCCCGTCGTCTGTAACTTCGTTTAGGCTAACCGTAGAGCCATAGCGTGCTATGGCTCTCCCTCCACTATACAAATCCATTCCACCCCTCACCCTGCGCTTATGTATGCTGTAGAGCCATAGCGTGCTATGGCTCTCATATCATCTGCGCATGTTAATTGTTAACTTTTAATTGTTAATTGTTGATAGCGTGCTATGGCTCTCAACTCTCCTTCGCAGGTAAAACAATATGTTCCCCTC
>CAVHKB010000137.1:0-7303 GCA_963636305.1 Prevotella sp. P5-108 | reverse complement strand
CAATAATGCATATTAATTGTTAACTGTTAATTATTAATTGTTAATTCCCTCAACAAAAAAACCTCCCCACCACTCGCAAACCAACAATCTCACAAATTTATCAACAAAACATTCAACTATCCACCTATATCGTACTCGGAAACTAAAAAAGTACAAAAGTTTCCACAACAAGGATACTATGGCACACCTTTTGCCCTGAAAACGACTGATTTCGTACAAAGCGAATAGAACGATATGGCAGAAGATATGCGCGAAAAAATAATAAAAACGGCAAGAAACAAAATGATACGACTGGGCATTCATTCTGTTTCCATCGACGATATCTGCAAAGAATTAGGCATCAGCAAAAAGACTTTCTATGTCTATTTCCCTACCAAAGAAGAAGTCGTAAAGGCGGTTCTCGCTGACAAAGAACAACAAATCGACCTAAACGCACAAAAAGAATTCGCCAAAGCAAAATCTGTAATGGATATCATCGGCGAAAATATCGACATCATTGTTGAACGGACGAAAAACATACTACAACCCGTTCCTTTTCTCTACGACCTCCAAAAATACTACCCCAAACTGTTCGAAGCACATAAACAAGTCGTCTTTGTCGCTACAAAAAAGCACCTGATTCACTTCCTGCAACAAGGCATCAACGAACAGGTTTTCTACAAAGAAATAAACATACCGCTCACTGCCGAGTTCCTCGCACGACTCCATCAAGGACTTATCGGGGAAATCGCACAACGAGACGACAATATGGATAACCTATCTGCTATGTGCTGCCACGGATTAGGACTAATCATTCTGGGTATGTTGTCCGACGAGGGAAAACAAGAACTACAAAAACGCGTGGAAAAGAATAACATCGACCGACTGAAAAACTGCATCAGTCGAAACGAAACAGACAATTCCACCGACTGAACAGAATACACAAGTAAAGTATTTAGATATTAATTTATAGTTAAACAGGGATTTTTCAGAACACCCATTAAGGTAACAAAAGATGAAAAGACTACTCTTACTACCAACACTCGCGCTGCTTTTGAGCGTTAGCGTTGTAGCAGAAGACCATGTAATGGAGGCTACAAAAAAAGCACCGCAACGCGATGTTCCTTCCGAACTGAAACTAAGCCTCTCGGAAGCACAAGACTATGCCGTACAAGCCAACCGTACACTGCGTAACGCCAACCTTGCTGTGCAAGAGGCTTATGCAAAGCGCTGGCAAACTATCGCGGAAATGCTTCCACAGGTGAGCGCAAGTTGGGGCTACAACACAATGTGCGGATACGAAATGGAAATGCAAATCGCAGGAATGACACAAAAAATAGCCATGCCTAACTACTCTACCACCGGCGTAACCGCCTCCGTAGGCCTAAGCGGGCAGGCTGTTGTAGGGGCAGTGCTGAATACTATCGCTATCGAAATGCAAAAGATAGCACTGGAACAATCCGAAGACAATCTGAGGGCTAATGTCAAAACGTCCTACGCTTCTGTTCTCGTCCTGCAAGATGTAATAACCCTATTAGACTCCTCGCTGCAAAATGTGGAAAAACTCGCAGAGATGACACAACGATCTGTCGATGTGGGAGCAGCAGAACAAACAAGTGCAGACCAGATTAAAGTACGGGTGAACACCCTGCGGAACAACATCAATTCCAACAAACGCTCTGCACAATTGGCAATCAATTCTCTCAAAGTGCTGTTAGATGTACCCGTAGAAACAGAACTGACCCTCACAACCACACTCGACGATATGCTCTCTGCCGAAGCAGTACTCAACCTGCTTGGAGAAGACTTCAATATCGCCAACAACCTGAACTATCAAACACTGCAAAAAAATGTAGAGTTGGCTAAAACAAACATACATCTGGCAGCATGGGCGTACGGACCAACCGTAGGCGTCGGCTATCAGTACAACAACCAACACTACTACGCAGAAGGTGGTTTCCGCATGACACCGCCACACGCTGTATCTGTAACAGTCTCTCTGCCATTATGGTCTTCAGGTAAGCGCGCCGCAAGTGTCACGGAGAAGAAAATTGCACTCGAAGAAGCACGCAACACCCTCGCAGAAACAACCGATAACCTCGGCATACAAGACCAACAACTGCGCTACACACTGCAAAACGCATTCGAAAGTTACCTCACCGAAAAAGAGAACCTCGATGTAACACAACGCGTCTTCCAGTCAACCACCAACAAATATAACTACGGCGCATCTTCTAACCTCGAACTGGTAAACGCCAGCAACGATGTCATCTCTGCACAATCAACCTATGTGCAAGCCGTATTGACACTCGTAAATGCAGAGGTCGAACTGCAGAAGTTCTTGAACAATTAAACCTGCATAAGTCAGACAGAACACCAAACTATATATTGTAAATCGTCAAATTGTAAAATACAAGCATGAAAAAAGGATTTATTCTTGCAACCGCATTAGTGGTATTAGTCGGTTGCGGCAACAAGAAAACAGTAACCACAGAGGAGAACGCAGAACGCGTAGAGATCGTAGAACTAACAACTCTTCATCCACGCGATATACAACGGGAAATAACGCTCTCATCAAACTTAATGGGCTATGAAACAGTCAATGTTGCCCCGTCACTGACAGGTAAAATCGAGCATATCTATGTCGAAGTCGGAGATAAGGTACAGAAAGGAGCAGACTTGGTGCGTATGGACCAACAGCAATACAATACCACCAAACTGAGTGTCACCAACCTCGAAACCGAGATGATGCGTATGGAGGGCTTAATACAAACAGGCTCTGTTTCACAACAACAATACGACCAAACAAAGTTATCTCTTGACCAGACAAAAGAAAATCTCGACTTCCTGCAAAAAAACACCTATGTAAAAGCAAACATATCCGGTGTTATCTCCGCTAAGAATTACGAGGACGGCGAACTATACAGCGGCTCACCTATTGTTGTGCTTACACAAGTGGACAAACTCAAAACATTGGTGGCTATTCCTGAATCCTATATCCCACTCATAAAAGAAGGTATGCGCTTGAACCTTCGTTCAGAGGTATATCCAGGTAAGGTATTCCCCGCTACTATCGAAGTCGTTTATCCGACAGTCGACGCATCCACACACACATTCCAAGTAAAAGTCGTTGTACCGAACAAGAACGGTCTTCTCAGACCCGGTATGTATATAACCACTACTATTGGCTTGGGCAAAGAAAAAGTAATCACCGCACCATACTCCACCGTACTCAAATTAGTAGGCGCAAACGACCGCTATGTATTCATCAACAACAACGGCTATGCAAAGCGCGTAACCGTAGAGATGGGACAACGATTCGGCGACGATGTCGAAATATCTGCTCCTGAAATAATCGACGGTGTAGAATTGGTAACCAAAGGAGAGGCACGCCTAATTGACGGCGTAAAAATTAGTATCGCCGAAACAGCAGCAGAATAATCCTAATCTAACTATAAAGCATTATGGCTATATATAAATCAGCGGTCCAAAAACCCGTCACCACTGCTCTCATATTCGTTGCAGTGATCATCATCGGTCTGTTCTGCTATGTGCAGTTACCTATCGACCAATATCCTGAAATGGACCCTCCGTATATCACGGTAATGACCACCTACGCTGGTGCTTCTGCCTCCGAAGTAGAAACCAATGTAACTAAAGTCATGGAGAACTCATTGAACTCCGTGGATCACCTGAAAGAAATTACCTCCAAATCAAAAGATAATATCTCGCAGGTAACAATGGAGTTTGAATGGGGTACCAACCTCGATGAAATCATCAACGATGTGCGTACCTATGTCGACCTTGTAAAGGACGACCTACCTGACGGATGCTCTAATCCTATTATCCTTCGTCTTTCCACCTCCATGATGCCTGTTATTCAGTATGCTATCACCGCCAACGAAACTTACCCTGCACTTGATAAGTTGCTCGACGATGAGATTATCCCGCAACTAAACCGCGTCGATGGTATCGGCAACCTGACTGTATCGGGCGCGCCTGATCGCTATGTATATGTCTATTTAGACCAACAGAAGTTAGACGCTTATGGACTAACAGTCGAGGCTGTAGGAAATGTCATTTCTACTAACAACCTGAATATGTCATCGGGTACTGTCAAACTGAAAAAAGAACAGTACCAAATGGAAGTACGCTCCGAGTTCCTTGAGTCTTCCGAAATTAACGATTTGGTGGTTACAACTACCGCCGATGGTCGTCAAGTCTATGTACGGGATATTGCCACTGTCAAAGATACAATCAAAGAGTTGTCTTTGGACGAAAAGACCGACGGCATCGAATGTGCGCGCTTGATGATTACCAAGCAAACCGGTGCAAACACCGTACAGATATGCCGCGATGTTCGCAAAGAAGTGGAAAAGATTCAAAAGACACTGCCTGCCGATGTGAAATTCAAACTCATCTACGACTCTTCCGAAACCATCAACAACTCTATCGACTCTCTCAAAGAGTCTATCGCTTATGCATTGCTATTCGTTGTCTTGGTGGTACTATTCTTTCTCGGGCGTTGGCGCGCGACGCTAATCATTGCTCTAACCATCCCTATATCTCTAATTGTGGCGTTCATCTACCTCAAATTAGTGGACTCTTCATTGAACATCATCTCTCTCTGCTCCCTCACAGTGGCTATAGGTATGGTCGTGGACGATGCCATTGTGGTGTTAGAGAACATCACCAAGCATGTCGACCGAGGTGAAAACCCACGAGAAGCAGCCATCTATGCAACCAACGAGGTGTGGATATCCGTTATCGCAACTACTCTCGTTCTGATAGCAGTGTTTGTGCCTTTAACTACGCTGACGGGCATGGCAGGTATCATGTTCCGCGAATTGGGCTGGATTGTAACTATCGTCACCACCACTTCCACCTTGATTGCCATCTCGTTGACACCTATGTTGGCAAGCCAACTGCTTAAACCACGAAAAGTACATGTCGACGAAGAAGGAAACTTGATAGATGACGGCGCGAACAAGACTTGGTACGACAAGACTGTTGTGCGTGCCTTAAACTGGATAGACGACAAATATGCACGCGGACTGGCTTGGTGCTTGAACCACAAACCCGTCGCCTTTGGTGGACTGTTCCTCTTCTTTGCCCTCTCCATGATACCTGTACTCACAGGTAAAATCGGTACCGACTTCATGCAGCAGCAAGACAACGGGCGTATGTCTGTAACTATCAAGTTGCAGCGTGGCACGCGCATCGAGGAGACATTGAAGACTGCAAGGGCTTTGGAGGCGCGTTTCACCGAACTGGTACCCGAGATACAGTTGATTAGCACGTCCGCTGGTTCTAACGACGATTCAGGTGTGTCTGCACTCTTTACCTCCACAATGAACAACACCATTTCCATGACCATCCGTTGCAACAAGAAGTACGAGCGCAACCGCAGTATCTTCGAGATTGCCGAGGTCATCCGACAAGAGATTGCCCGTTACCCCGAGATAACCGACTACCAGGTCAGCACTTCCACTGGCGGCGGAGGTATGGCATCCAACTCTGTGGATGTCGAAATCTATGGCTACGACTTCGATGCCACCTCGCTATTGGCTGAAGAGATACAAGCCAAGTGTAACCACGAGGTTAAGGGTGCGCGCGATGCAACTATCTCTCGAGATGACGAGCGTCCTGAAATAAAGATCGTAGTCGATAAGGAAAAAGCAAGTAGGCTCGGGCTTACACCTGCCACTATCTCAACTTACCTGCGCAATAGGGTGAACGGTATGTCGTGTGGCTACTTGAAAGAAGACGGCTCGGAATACAATATCGTCTGCCGACTCCAAGAGGACGACCGCAATACCATTGAGAAGATTCAAGACTTGACCATTCCTACCCCCGCCGGCAAGAGTGTCAAACTCTCCGAAGTCTGCAGCATTGGCGAATACTGGACGCCGCCTACCATCGAGCGTAAACTCCGTCAGCGTATCGTAACCGTATCCGTCACCCCGTACAATGTACCGCTGGGCGAGTTGGCACAAACGATACAGACACAAGTAATCGACCAACTCGATGTACCGCAAGGCGTAACGATCCGTCTCGCAGGTGACTATGAGGACCAACAAGAAACCTTCGGCAAAATGGGATTGCTCGCCGCACTGATTGTCATGCTGGTTTACATCGTCATGGCAAGCCAGTTCGAATCGTTCAAAAAACCTTTCGTCATCATGTTCACTATCCCGTTTGCACTCTCAGGTGTCGTCATGGCTCTCTGGATGACAGGGCGTTCTCTCGATATGATTGGCGCGTTGGGACTCATAATGTTGATTGGTATCGTAGTAAAGAACGGTATTGTGCTGATTGACTATACCGACCTCTTGCGCGAACGAGGCGTCGAACTCAACAAAGCAGTCGTAGAGGCTGGCAGAAGCCGTATGCGACCGGTGCTGATGACTGCCTTCACCACTATTCTCGGCATGGTGCCAATGGCAGTCTCCTCTGGCGAAGGCTCCGAGATGTGGCAACCTATGGGTATCGTCGTTATCGGCGGTCTGACCGTTTCCACTTTCCTGACATTCTTCATGGTTCCTACTCTCTATGCCGCTATGTCAAAGCACGGTGAGCGTGACCGTATCTCTTCAATGAGAAAAGGATTCATCTTTATGAACATCAAACTCAAGAAAGACGACAAAAAACAACTGACTGCAGAAGGAACCAACACCCCTTCCGCAACCGATACGACGCCTGAACAGCAGAAATAGTAACCTATAGCAGAGAATTGCCGCAGAAACGGCATTTCTCTGCTGTACTAATATAATCAGATTATGAAATCAGTAATGATAGTATTCAACCAAGCCAACACAGAGCGTGTAGAGTACATGCTCGACATGTTGGAAATACGAGGCTTCACCTTCTTCGAACAAGTGCAAGGGCGTGGTACGAACGATGGTGACCCTCGCAGAGGAACGCACGCATGGCCAGAAATGAACTCGTGTGTCATCACGGTGGTCAACGACGACAAAGTCCAATCGCTCCTGGAAGCAATAGAGAAATTGGACATTCGCAACAAAGAGGTTGGTGTACGCGCCTTCGTTTGGAACATAGAAGCAACAGTATAAACAACCCTCCCGATTCAGTGATACAATACAAGCAGAGGCTGCCTAAGTTGATTAGACAGCCTCTGCTTGTTCATTCATAGTATATTCATCACTCAATTGCCATATTTATATGTTCCAACAGACAACCCTTGCTCGTATATTCAACCATCATCTCATCTCTGCATATTAATTGTTAACTGTTAATTATTAATTGCTTCCCTGCATATTAATTGTTAATTCTTAATTGTTAATTGAATATATCCCCCAGAAAT
>CAVHKB010000136.1:0-7431 GCA_963636305.1 Prevotella sp. P5-108 | reverse complement strand
GTAACTTCGTTTAGGCTAACTGTAGAGCCATAGCGTGCTATGGCTCTCAACTCCTTTTCAAAAGACAAACCCTCTGTTCCCCTCAAAATCACGTAAACCCCTCTACCCAACAATGCATGTTAATTATTAATTATTAATTGTTAATTGCTCATTCCTGGCAATACGGCACCGCCGTCCGTCGAAAAACGCCCCTCCCTCGCATGTTAATTGTTAATTATTAATTGTTAATTCCCCCCTCTCCCCCTTATGTCATTCTTATGTGATTCTTATGTGATTCATATGTGATTCATATGTGATTAACGAACCAACATCCATCAATCCACCTACATATCTCAAATCGAAACCTACATACCTAAATGCAAACGAAAACGGACACCCCAAAATGGCGTATCCCTGTCACTCCAATGCGTCAAACGCCCCACTACATACACCTCTCCCACACGCAATATATTACCCACACCTACACCCACTTCTATGTATGGAACATGCAAACTCTCTATGCCCTCTGGCATCGCAAGCACCTCCTCATGACGATTGCTCAACTCCCCATAAGCCAACTTGAACTCTAACAACTCATGCAAACGAAGATACCTCAAACCGGGAATACGGTTCAGAAGAACGCCGTTCATATCCCAGTCTGCAAACAATAGAACATACCTGTCCGCTGCATACTGCCACTGGTTCATCAAGGTGAAACGATACGGGTCGTATGTGTAGGTCTGGTTCCCATTGAACGACTTCAACAAAGGATAAGGCACGCTCCCTATCACAAACCCCGATTGCACGGCATAACTCAATCTGCCCCACAAACCAAGATCGATATATTGTGATACCGATACCGAAAACTTGCCATACAACGCATACTCTTCCATCATCGGTGTTTCATAACTCCCCATTTCCCCCGACAAATATACAACAGGATAATTACTGTGAATATGAATTCGCTTGAAATAGAAATCCGCTTTCTTCTCATACCAACCCAAACGGCAGGTAGCAACCACCGAACCGTAACGGTAATAAGGCATTCGGTAATAATCCGTCATCGCATCGCCATAACTCATACGCCCGTACCTGACATCAAGAAAGGTCTCCACATTCTCCGTCCAGTCATCTTCCGTCCACACATGCCACTCTCGCTGACGAAGAGCAGAGGTAACGGCTGACTCGTTCGTATAAAGTGAATTAAACACGGCTGTGGTAAAGCCCATAGAACGGTAACCTATTGAATTCTCACGCAACCATTGGTCGGTATAACTTACTTCACTCCAAACATAATGGTCATCATAACTGCCGTTCAATGTATGACGACGCTCTGTCGGAAGAGCAACATTCACCCTGCCTCCGCCCTTCCATGCACGGTCACGGAAACCATAAGCAAGATAACCGCCAACAGACACAGTCTTCCATAGTTGCTCGTTCGTTCGAAGGGGCAAACCCAAATGAAGCCCCTCATTTCGTCGCAAACTGATAATCTCCGCAATATCACCTATATCTATCGGCGTTCCGGTCGGAATATAACCCGTATTGATAATCTTCGCTGCAAAGGTCGCAATTCGGAACACAGGCATACTCCGAAGAGAGTCCATTGCTGCATACACCAAACTGTCTGCAGGCAACGCTTCACCGAAACCCGACTCGGCAACCTGCTTCCCGCTATCGCTGACCGATAACTCTCGCATAATCAATACCGACGGGAATATATGCGAACTGTCCGACTTAACGGCAAAATCCAATACCAACGAGAACTGCTCGCGTTCCAAAATATGGTCCGAAGAATAGGTCTGCAATAGGTGCAACGACGAAAGATAATTCATATTGGCTTCGCGAGGCACACGAACCTCTATCGAACGCAATGAGTAGTCCGACGAATCAATATACATCTCTCCGTTGAATGTCGGCTGAAAAGCATTCTTGCTCCGAAAATGAATACAATAGAGTTTCTCCGACGCACCAACGATACTGTCTGCAAGATAAAAGTTGTAGTATTGCGACCCCGAAGAAGAAAGAGGACTCAGAAAACTCTTGCCAAAAACACTGATAGTGTTGTTATAAAAGTTATAAGGAGTTTCCTGCTCACCGAGCAATAGAGAATAGTCAGTAGAGGTCAACAACGAATAATGCTCGCTCGGAGGAGTCTGCATCGACAAACGGTTGCCCTGCTTCTGCCAGTCCTGCTCCAATGAATACAGAGGCAATAGATAGGTAGAGTCAATCCCTTCTATCATACCGCTACGCATACTGCTCCATAGTTTGCGCTGCAAATGACGACGGTCAATATCACTAATGAAAAGACGCTTACGCTCGTGCAACGAATAAACAATATCCCCGTCACGCGTAATGTCATTGGCTGACCTGTGCAAACGGACTTGCTCCATAAAAGGAATGGCAGGGTTACTTTTAGGCATCACAAACACATCCTCCAACGCAGTACTGCTCTCCTCCAATGCAATGTTCACCCCTAAATACTGCTCCGGCTCAATACTGAAGTGCTGACTTCGATAACCCACTGCCGATACCACCAATGTGCGACGACGGTCTAACGACGCACGAAGCATAAACATTCCCTCTTGGTTGCTCGTACAACCAATACGGGTCCCTCTGTAGTAAATGTTTACATTGGGAATAGGCGTACCTGACAGAGCGTCAACTACTTCGCCGACAACAATAGTCTCCGCCCTCAGCATCAACAAAGGCAGAAGAAGAAATAACAATGAATATAAAAGGCGTTGGGCGTTCAAGGTCGTTGGTTCGCTGGATGATACTTCAATATAGCCTCTCGCAAGTCTTGTATATCAATGTGAGTGTAAATTTCAGTGGTCGTAATGTTCTCGTGACCAAGCAACTGCTGGATAACACGAAGGTCGGCACCATTCTGAAGCAAGTGAGTAGCAAAACTATGACGAAGTGTATGGGGAGATATAACCTTCTGTATCCCTGCATCTGCCGCCAACCTCCGAATAATCGTAAATATCATAGCCCTCGTCAATTGACGACCGTAACGGTTAACAAAGGCGCAGTCAACATATTCGGGCTTTATATCCCACTGATTGCGGTCTTCCATCCAATAACCAAATTGCTTGATCGATTCTTTCGACAACGGAACCAATCGCTGCTTGCTACCTTTTCCCTCTACCAACATATACTCCTCCGAAAGATAGATATTCGACAACTTAAGGTTGATTAGTTCAGATACGCGCAATCCAGAACCATACAACATCTCTATTATAGCGCGATTACGATGCCCCTCGTTCTGACTCAAATCAATACTGTTTATCATCAAGTCTATTTCTTCTACGGTAAGAACATTGGGCAAGCGCATTTCCAATTTCGGAAGAGAAAGCAACTCCGATGGGTCATTCTCAATGCGCTTTGAGTAAACCAAAAATCGATAGAACGAATGTACACCCGAGATAATACGGGCTTGCGAACGACTGCTTTGCACCTCTTTCATCTGCTCATACACAAAGGCTTGCAAATCACTGTAAGAAGCGTCAATCGCAGATTTGCCCGACCTCTCAAAAAAGAGTAATAGTTTATCGAGGTCCTGTTCATAGGCTATAACAGTATTTTCTGAAAGCGATTTTTCCAACTTCAGATAAGTATGGTAGGCTTTATATGTATTCTTGTCAATACTATTTTCCTTCATAAGACCTATCGTCCGTCATAGTAGGGTAGTACTCCGCCAAACTCGGCAGCATAACTCTTTCCGCTTTCTTTCTTCAATAGAAACGAGATAAACACACTGTCCTCCTTCTGTGTCAGAGCGAAACTGCCTTCAGTAAACAACTCTGCACTGACCAACGAACCGTCTGTTATGGTAAGTAGATATGCACCGCTTATTTGTCCGTCGTAGTTCATTCCGGGCAAAAAAGTATATGCATTGCCCGTTGTATCCGACATATAGGAAGTAGCAACAAGAAAAGTATCTTGCTCGGGTAAAAAAATGTCCGAGAGATAAAGATTAACCCCCGAACCTGTTACATAGCCCGCTGAATCGAGCGACAAACCTTTGCTGTAAATATCAAGCGACAAGACATTCTGAGCGATGCTCTCTGCTGCATAGTAGGAACCATAGAAAAACACCTGACCTTTGTCGTAGTACGACTCTTGCTGCTTCTCCGATGGAGCGTTGTTCTCTTTACACTGCGTGCAACAAAGCAGCAACAGAATCAATAGGTAGCAGTATCTGTTCATAATTATAATGTCTTATTGATTTGACGGCTCGGATACCAAGCGGCTATGAAACCAAGTAGCAGGACAATTCCAAATACAAGCAGTATATCTGTGCCTTGCACTTGTACAGGGTATGCACTTAATACATAAGTCGCACCGTCACCTAATTTCAGTAATCCGTACTTCTGTTGAAGAAGGCATAACGCAAGTCCAAGCACAATACCTGCCACTGCGCCTAATAGAGAGATAAGCCAACCTTCGTAGAGGAATATATGTTGTATCTGCCTTGCATCTGCACCCAAGTTATGTAGAATCTTCGCATCTTCCCGCTTGTCAATCATAAGCATCGACAACGAACCAATCACATTGAAACAAGCGATGAACAAAATAAACACCAATAGCAATAGTGTCAGCATCCTTTCTACTTTGAGGATATGATAAAAGTCCTTCTGTTGTTCATAGCGGTCAAGTACTTGGTAGTCGCTTCCAAGTATCTTGCTGATTTCTCGCTTTGCCGAGCGTATCGGGTAGCCCGATTGTAGCCGCAACTCTACTGCAGACACCTCACTATCTCTGTATTCAAATAGTTCACGCGCCAATGGTAGTGAGACGAGCATAAGACAGTCGTCGTATTTTGTTTGGTTGACCGCAAATACACCGGAGATGAAAGCACCGGCCTTGTTCAGACTCTTGTCGGGACGCATAAGGTTCACCCTTTCATAACGGCAGGGAGCATATATCTTCAAGCCTGATACAAAGTGGGCATTTATACCTAACTGCGATGCAAGTCCCCTGCCTAATACACAGCGCTCAAAACTACGAGTGTGGCTTACACCATCGTCGTAGTAATCGCATACTGAGAAATAACCATCGTAGATGATAGAGTCGATGTCGGTCAGTTGTTCGAAGTTGTCATCTACACCCTTGAGTTGTGCAGGCAACTGCTTTTGTGAAAAGTCGATAAGACCCTTCTCCTCGATAGTTTCACTGAACACTGACACATAGGGCAACGCTCTTATCTCGTCGAACGCTTCTGTGTCGATATAGAATGTCTTACCGTTGGCAGGTTCTATCCGCAATTCAGCATCGAATGCGGAAAACATCTTCTCCACTACACTGCCGAAGCCATTCATTACGGACAATACACAAACTAATGCCGCAGAAACTACGCACACACCAGCAGTACTGATGCCTGAAATAATGTTGATTGCATTGTGACGCTTCTTGGCAAACAAGTACCTCCATGCTATGCGTAGAGAGAAAGGCATTGCTATTGTTTGAGAAGTTCATCTATATGCGACATCTTATCAAGGGTCTGGTCAATATGAAACGATAATTCTGGTATGATGCGCAATTGATGTCGCTCCAAGTTACCCATTTCGCCCCTTATTTGCCGCTTGTCTGCTTCTATTTGCTCTATTACTTCCGTCTGCTGTTGAGAAGGGAATATGCTCAAATAAATATGTGCGATACTTAAGTCGGAGGATACTCTCACTTCGCTGACAGAAATAAGAACCCCTTTGAATTTATGGGCATACCTAAGAAAAATGTCGCCAAGATCTTTTTGTAAGAGTCGTGCTATCTTTTGTTGTCGCGTTGTTTCCATAAGGTTGAGTATGTTGTTATCAAGCAAAATAAGGGAAAGGAGATTACTCTCTTTTCCCATTCTTTTTTAGATGTACAAAGGAGAAAGGCGGTAATCTTATATAACCTTTCTCGGCGTATCCTCAAGATTAGTATTTATGACGCCCCTCGTCTGCTACGGTCAATTTGGAACGCCCTTTAGCGCGGCGTGCTGCTAATACGCGACGACCATTAGCCGTTGCCATTCTTTCTCTGAATCCGTGTTTGTTGCGTCTTTTACGCTGTGACGGTTGAAATGTTCTTTTCATAATCTATTCCATTTCTCTTCTCTCGAAGAGGTTATTTCTAATAATATGTCTTCCATTTGAATAACGGGTTGCAAAGGTAGAACATTTTTTTTGCTTGTGCAAGTACTCGATTGATTTTTTATAGGAGAGAAAATTGTTGATATATTTCCGTAATTAAAAAACTTACTGTATCTTTGCGTTTTGAAAGAGGAAACTTGTAATTATAAAAATAGATATCTTATGTCAAAAGTAACTGTAGTAGGTGCAGGTAACGTAGGTGCTACATGCGCTAATGTATTGGCAGTCAATGAAGTTGCCAACGAGGTATGTCTTATAGACATTAAAGAAGGTCTTGCCGAAGGTAAGGCGATGGATATTATGCAGACGGCTCAACTAATGGGCTTTGACACTGTAGTAAGGGGCGTAACTAATGATTATGCGCAGACAGCAAACAGTAATGTAGTTGTTATTACGAGTGGTCTGCCGCGTAAGCCAGGTATGACTCGCGAGGAACTGATAGGTGTGAATGCAGGTATCGTAAAGAGTGTAGCGACTTCGGTACTGCAATACTCGCCAGATGCAATACTTATTGTAGTAAGTAACCCGATGGATACAATGGCATACCTTACTTTGCATGCGCTTGGATTACCTCGCAACCGAGTTATAGGTATGGGTGGTGCATTAGACAGCGCTCGTTTGAAGTATTTCCTAAGTCAAGCACTTCATTGCAATGCCAACGATGTAGAAGGCTTCGTGATAGGTGGTCATGGTGATACGACTATGGTACCATTGAAGAGTTTCGCAACATACAAGGGTGTACCTGTGACGGAACTTCTTTCTCAAGAGGAGATAGACAGTGTGGTTAAGTCAACTATGTTGGGCGGTGCTACATTGACCAGCCTACTTGGTACTTCCGCATGGATGGCTCCAGGTGCAGCAGCATCTTCGGTTGCAGAAGCAATCATCAAGGACCAAAAGAAGATGATTCCTTGTTCTGCTGCTCTTGAAGGTGAGTACGGCATGAAAGATATTACGATAGGTGTACCGTGTATCATAGGTAAGAACGGTATAGAAAAAGTGATAGAGTTCAAGTTGACCCCTGCAGACAAACAGAAATTGTTAGAATCGGAGGTTGCAGTTCGTAAGACAACGGCAGTGCTGAAGGAACTGAATGTTCTGTAACCGTATAGAGAAATGTAGGAAAGAGAAGGGTAAGAGGAAATTACCCTTCTCTTTTTTTGTTGTTGAAAGAGTGGGGGAGGAGTATATGGAATTAACAATTAATAATTAACAATTAAAATGCACGGTATCGTACAGACACAACGGTGTGGGGAGAGCCATAGCACGCTATGGCTCTACAGTTAGCCTAAACGAAGTTACAGACGAC
>CAVHKB010000135.1:0-7443 GCA_963636305.1 Prevotella sp. P5-108 | reverse complement strand
TTCCTATATTCGTCCTATATTCGTCCTATATAGATCCTATATAAATCGTTTGGAATTGGTAGTATTTACGAGGCTTGGCGGAGGGTAGTCGGGAGGTCGGCGGACAGGAAAACCATACTATTGTGACCGTAATCCGTTTAGATTCTTTAACATTCCGACAGTATGGAAGAATGGGGTTGTCAGCGGGCAGGATACGGTGAGGAAAGGAGTTGCCTGCGGAGAGTCTGCTCGAGGAGCAGTTGTTTCTCCCACTTTTTGACGAAGTGCCAGAACTGCCGAGAGGAAGCGGCGGGCGGGTTGTCTTCTTTCAGGCTTACGACAGTGAGGAAGAAATGCAGACGGGGGACAGGTTGGAATTGGATGAGGGCATTTTGGGAATTGACAACGGGCTGCTGATAGTATTCTTGGGGGACACAGACTGCAAGTCCGACTGTTTCTTTGGGGTATTTGACGGTATCGTTGACGGGCCAGTCGGTCCCCCACGAAGCCACCGAATGGTCAAGATAGCGATATTCTCCTGCTCCTACGCGCTGCACTCCTGTGACCAAGGAAGAGAAGGTGTCGGTAAGGAACACCTCGCACAGTGCGTCGCGCCGATGTGCGAAGAGGGTGTATCGGAGCCGCATGGTGATTGTATCGAGGGAGCCAGGTCGTGGCTGCCAGCCATTGACTTCGACCTCGACTATTGTGCGGACGGGACCATTGGCGATGATACGCTGTGTGCGGGAGACAAAAGGTTCTATCTTCTGCAGTTTGTTCCCGCGAAGAGGGCGGACAGAGCCTACTCCTATGGAGTTCGCGACTTTGAGTACATCGTCGCCGTAGCCGAGAGCGAGCAGGCTGTCGTTGGGATACCAGAGGGATTGTTGCAGTTCCAGTTGTGGGTGGCGTTTGGCATAGACATCGACTGTTTGCCGTGTGTCGAAGTAAATACGGTACGCCATTCGTTCGGACTCGAAGGCTACACCGTGGTGGTGCATGAGTCGGAAGGACTTATCGGCGGGGAAGAATGTCTGTTGGTTGACGGGTTTGATGCCATAGGTTTTTCCTTCGGCGGTATGTTGACGGTATTCGCCACCTATCTTGCCTTTGCGATACATCTCTGCCCACACGAGAGCGGGATAGTGAGGTTTGTTGTCTGTTGCCTGTATCCGAACGGTGTAGGGTTGGTTCTTACGGAGCGAGAGCAGGAAAGAGAGTTCGTCGGGAATGTTATCGGCATTGGTGTCGTCGCATTGGGACGGTACTTCGACGCCGTTCACAAGCACAATGAGATTGCTCCTCATGCTGAGAGGTATCTGCGAAAGACTATCAAGGGGAATGGTGACGGGGCAATGGGTGAGCGTGGCGGGGCTGTTGCCTTGCAGGACAGCGCAGGGCAAGGAGGTCTGTGCCTTGAGTGCAGGCAGGACCAGACACAGGGCAGCGAGAAGGGATAGGCGGGTTATGAATTTAGTTGCGCACGACATTGTCGACCTCCACAAAGTCCATATCTTGTCCTTCGGCAGCGTGAATGAGGACATTGTTGAGTGTGAGTCCGTCGGTATAACGGAAGATAGCCCCTTGTTGTGCGGTCATACGGATATTGCTCAGAGAGACATTCTGAATCTTCATTTCGGGCAAGCCGTTGAAATAGATTGCTCTGTCGGCACCTTTGCAGACCACATTCTCGATGGCAATGTTACGAAATACCGGTGTTTCCTCCGTGACATCGGGTACTTGTGCCGCCATACGCTCGGCTATTTCTTTGTCGGATTCCTCCCCTACCCCTTTGCCTCCGTAGAAGAGGTCGAAAGTAAGGGCGTCGTTAGCGATGGCTGACATATTGATATTCTTGACACAAATGTCCTCTACTACCCCTCCTCTGCCACGGGTAGATTTGAAGCGTAGTCCGACATCGGTACCGATGAACAGGCAGTCGGAAACTTCTATCTTGCGCACATCGCCGGACATTTCACTACCTACGACGAAGCCTCCGTGTCCATGATAAACGGTGCAGGCTTTGATAAGTACATTCTCGGTAGGCATAGCGCGCCGACGACCGTCTTCGTTCTTACCTGATTTCATGCAGATAGCATCGTCGCCTACATCGAATGCGCAACGGTTGATGAGGACATTCTTGCATGATTCGACATCGACACCGTCGCCGTTTTGAGAATACCAGGGATTGCGTACTGTGAGGTTGCTGAGTACGATGTTCTCGCACATGAGCGGGTGTAGGTTCCATGCGGGAGAGTTCTCGAAGCAGACGCCTTCGAGGAGGATGTTCTTACAATTGACGAAGTTGAGCAGTACAGGACGGAGGAATGACCGTATGGAATCCCAATCGGGCACATTAACTGGCACATTTTGGTCGATACAGAGAGTCTGTGCATACTTGGAACTCTCGTCGGGGAACCAGGTTTTACCGTCGTCGGAAACGACTCCTCCACAGGCTACTTGTTTTTTCCACTGTTTTTCGGTGGCTTTAGCGCGCCGTAAAGGTCTCCATGCGTCGCCTGACCCATCGAAGGTGCCTTGTCCGCAGATAGCGATGTTTTCTGCATTGGAAGCACTGATGGGGGACTGACAACGCTTGGTGTCGACTCCTTCGAAAATGGCATCGACTATGGGGTAGAGCGAAAAGTCGGGGGAGAAGAGGACCAATGCATTCTGTTCGGCATAAAGACGGATGTTGGAGCGCAGGACGATGGGACCTGTAAGATATACGCCTGCGGGAATGATGACAGTGCCTCCTCCTGCATTGCTTGCCATATCGATGGTGGCTTGGATGGCCTCTGTAGAGAGTTCGGAGCCGTCGTTTTTCGCCCCTTGCTCGAGTACATTGAAGGTGTTATCGGGTATGGAAGGCAGCGTGACGGCGGGCATATTCATTGACGCAGAAGCAAGGAGGGAGTTTACTTGTTGTTGCGTAATTTGCTGATAGGCAGAATGTTCTTGACAGGAAGAAAGAAGCATTAAGACAGACAGGAGTGTAGGGAGGAGTGTTTTCATAATTGCATTAAAAGTGGTAGTAAAAACATAAATTTATACGGTGACAAAGGTAAGATATTGCCATTGGGCGAGCGTGTATTATTTGCCACTTTAATACAATGAATTGGCAATGAAAGTAATGGGCAGGGAGAAAAAACGGGAAAAAAAGCCGTTAGAAACCAAAAAACGCCCTACAGGGAGGGGGCGCGGAAGCGGGAGCAAGGGGAAATAGCGTGACGGTGCGTCGGGAGGTCAGTCTTCGTCGCAGAAAAGAGAGTCGGGATAGGTAATATCGGTGAGGAAGAGTCCTTGCGCAGGGGCAGACATTCCTGCTGCAGTGCGATGGGCGGCGGCAAGAATCTCCTCGAATTGCGCCATAGAGGTCTTTCCACTGCCTACATCGAAGAGCGTGCCGACGATAGCGCGCACCATGTTCCGCAGGAAGCGGTCGGCACGGATATGGAAGGTCCATTGTCCGTTGCTTTGTATCCATTGTGCCTGCGAGAGATGGCAGATGGTAGTTTTGGTATCGGAATGCAGTTTGCAGAAAGAAGCGAAGTCGGTTTGCTGCAGGAGGCGATTGGCTGCGAGGTTCATTGCATAGAAATCGAGGTTGGCAGGTATGCGTGTGGTCAGTTCTGCGAGGAAGGGGTCTTTCAGCATGGTAGTCCGATACTCGTACTTACGGGAGAGTGCATCGAACCGAGCGTGTGCGGTAGGTTGGACGGTGCGTATTTGACGGACGGCGATAGCGGGCGGCAACAGACTGTTTAGACGGGAGCAAAAGTGTTGTTTGTTACCGATAGGGTTCGAGGTATCGAAATGCGCCACCATGAATTCGGCATGGACACCTGTGTCGGTTCTTCCTGCCCCGACGATAGTGACACGATGGCGCAACAGTGTAGTGAGTGCGTTTTCTATTACCTCTTGGACAGTGACGGCGTTGGGTTGTCGTTGCCAGCCGTGAAAAAGGGTGCCGTTATATGCAAAGAATAGGAAATAGCGCATCATCGATGGATTTTGGAAGTCAGGAGTTTGCAGAAATTGTTGACGAAGGCAGTTATCTCGGGTACGAGATTGACGAAGTAGGAAAAGGCGCATATACCTCCGACGACGATGATTGTACGCACTGCTGCGCTGAGAAAGAGATTGGAGTCAGCAAGGAGGAAGGTGAGCAGTTCGTTCAACACTACACCTACTATTGCCATTGCAAGCACTTTCCATAGTGTTGCAGAGAAAAGTGATACCTTCAGTTTAAGTCGCACAAAGAGCAGAAGAGAGAAGAGATACAGTGCATTGGACAGACAAGTGGTGATGGCAGCACCATTGATGCCTAAGAGCGGGACGAGGTAGTTATTGAGTGTGACTGTGGCCACAGCGAGCAAGAGAGAGAAGAGTAAGGAGAGATAGTAGTAGGGGGAGAATGAGAGTATGGTGGAAGAGAGGACGAATGTTCCTGTGAGGAGGTTGCTTATTCCGAGCAGGAGTACAACATATCGTGCAGGTGCATAGATGCTACCATTTGGAAGCAAGGCAAAAATGACATCGATGTTAATCCATATCAACGAGAGAATGAGTACTGCGATCCACATCATGACCGAAGCAGATTGCTGCGTGAGTGTATTGAGTTTGGGAATATCTTTGTTTTTGGATGCTTTGGACAATTCGGGTTGTACGATGGCCGAAAGAGAGCGATAGGGAATAGAGACCATGACGGCTATATAGGTGGCAATAGCAAATATGCCCGTCTGATCAAGTCCGAGTTTGGCTGTTACGAAGAAGCCACTTATTGTCGGGCCTAACATACCGACGCAGGCAGATAGGAGTAAGAAAGAAGAATAGGCTGCCCATTGAAGGACTAATTTCCGATTGAGGTAGGAGAAATCTGGTCGGAATGATATTTTACCGACGAAGCAAAGATAGAGTAAGTTGGAAAGAGCGGCTATGGCATAGACGACACATATTGCAATGACGAAGGTGTCCATACTGAGTATGCGGTAGGCATAGAGCAGATAAGTGGCAAGCAATAGGATTCGGGTTAAGACCTCGCGTACGAACTTAGGGAATACGATACGCATGAGTACATTAGACTGCGTTTCGAATGTAGTTTGGTATAGAAGGAAGAACGCTATTGGCAGAACGAAATAATAGTAGTCGATGAACAGAGGTGACTTCTCGGCAAAGAATTGTTGTATGGGAGAATGCAATACCCAATAGAGAAAAGAGAACAGAATGAAGCCTATGAGAGGAATGAGTGTTGTGAGAAAGAAGAAGCCGTGACAATTGTTGTTTTTATCAAGGAAGTAGGGGTGAAATCGGACTATGGAGGAAGTGGTACCCAGTCCTGCAAGACTGATGAAGAGCGTAGCAGCATCGATTAGTGTGCGCGTAAGTCCTATTTCCTCCGGGGATAGGAAACGGGTTAATACAAAAAAGGTTGTCAGAAATCCGATGAATACACCAAGATAGTTGACGACAGTACCTTTGAAACTTTGTTTAGCGATGATGCCCATTTTGCGGATTACGGGTGGGAGTATTCTCTTTTATCAACAAGCCCACTCCCCGATATGGGAAGCGGGCTTGATGTATGAAAGTGGCTTGATATGGATTGTTATTTGACTATACCGAGCAATTCCACTTCGAAGATGAGGGTAGCATAGGGTGGTATTTGTTGTCCTGCTCCCCTTTCTCCGTATGCCAAGTTATATGGGATGTATAGTTTCCACTTTGAGCCGACAGGCATTAATTGGAGTGCTTCAGTCCAGCCTGGAATGACTTGTGTGACACCAAATTCGGCAGGTTCTCCACGCTCAACGGAACTATCGAAGACAGTGCCATCGATGAGTGTGCCATGGTAGTGTACGCGTACTTTGTCGTCCTTGTTAGGTTTTGCGCCTTTGCCTGCTACCAAGATTTCGTATTGGAGTCCCGATTCAGTAGTGAAGACCCCATCTTTGAGTTTGTTTGCTTCGAGGAAGGCTTCCCCTTCGCGTCGTGTTTCTCCGAACTGTATTTCAGTAAGAGTGTTGCGCAGATATTCGTTTGCCTGAGGGAAAGTCAAGATAAGCGTATCGGCGTAGAAACCGTTGAAGAAGCCTTGTTTGATGAGTTCGAAGCGTGTTTCTATGCCAGGAATTCCGATGAGTTGTCCTTGTTTCTCCTGTTTAGCGATGGTTGAGCCTATTGAGTTTGCCATTTGTGCCAACTCCGGATTTACTCGTTTGATGGTGAGTCCTTTGTTGATGGCGTTGACCAACTTGTTGAATTCTTTGCCTGTGGTATCGTTGACCAAGAGATTTTGTGCGATGCCGTCACCATTGACATATCCATAGGCATAACTGATGCTATCCATAAGGTTGTTGAGCGCGATGAAGTGCGGTTTTGCAGGGCATTTGCCTTTGACGAGTTTTGCATTGTCGTGGTTGGTGGTATCGGTGTACGCCGCCATTAGTTTGGTTTGATAGAATAGGCGTGCGCTGTTTGCATTCATTATGAGAGTATCGTGGTGCACACCGTTGACGAAGCCTTGAAAGAATGCTTTCTCATTGATAGGGTAGCGTGGATTCTCGGCGAGTCCTGTTTTCTCCATGTTTTTGACATAGACGCCCAAATCCTGCCCCATTTGTTCTACTTGTGAGAGGGGTTCTTTATTTTCGTATCCTGCTACCAACGAGTTCATAAACTCGTCAATGACTGCTTTACTGGAGTCTTTAGCCAGGTAGTACATTTTGATTTGTGAGCCATTAAGATAGCCCAATGCATAATTGATACTATCGGTTTGGTCCGACAGCCGAACATTCTTCACTTCGTAGGAATGGCTGCAAGAAACCATTGCCATGCAAAGAACGAGTAAGGAAAATCCAAGTTTTTTCATTGTCTTATTATATTGTTAAGAATTATTCTATGTCAAGCAGTTCGACGGTGAAGATGAGTGTTGCATAGGGAGGTATTTGCTGTCCTGCACCTCTTTCTCCGTACGCCAGGTTATAGGGGATAAAGAATTTGTATTTAGAGCCGATGCCCATGAGTTGCAGTCCTTCGGTCCAACCTTTGATGACTTGATTGAGCGGGAAAGAAATAGGTTCGCCGCGTTTATATGAACTGTCGAAGACTGTATTGTCGATGAGTGTTCCTTCGTAGTGTACTTTTACGGTGTCGGTTGCTTTTGGTTTTCTGCCAAGTGTGGATTCGATTATTTCGTATTGGAGTCCAGAAGGGGTTGTATGTACATTCTGTCTTTTGGCATTTTCGTCGAGGAAAAGTTTGCCTTTTTCTTTTTCTGCGGCAGAAATTTCCTGCTCCAATTGTGCAAAATAGTTCTGCAGGAGTTGTTGCGCCTCTTGCATTGTGATTTTGGCAGGTTTGAGCGAGAGCATATCTTCGAGTCCCTGTGTGAAGTCTTGGTATTGCAGGTTCTTCACGCCACTACTTTTCAAGTTTTGTCCGATGCTTAAGCCTAAGGCATAACTT